>DAOVFE010000179.1 GCA_030673085.1 Anaerolineales bacterium
CCGGACGGCGGGGAAGTTGGCGATTCAAACACTGGCCCCAGCCATATGGATGGGGCAAGCTTCGTGATTATAATCATCGACCCGCAGGCTGTCAACCTTCCGCTTTTCCGTTGCCAGTAGCAACAGACTCGACGACGGGAATGCCTTCATCCTCGACGGGCTGCTCCTCGCTTATAGTAGATTCTGACTCAAGCCGCTCATCGCGCAGCGCCACATCAGTTCCGGGGAAAGCCGTCCCTGCCGGAATCAGCTTCCCAATTATGACATTCTCCTTCAAGCCGCGCAGGTAGTCAACCTTGCCTTCAATCGCCGCCCCAGCCAATACCTTAATCGTATGCTGGAACGAGGAAGCCGAAAGAAACGATTCCGTGCTCAACGAGGCTTTAGTTACACCCAGCAACACTGGTATCGCCCGCGCGGTTTGCTTCCCTTGCTGCATCATTCTTTCATTCATTTGCTGCAAGCAAAGCCGTTCAATTAAATCGCCAGGCAATAGCCTAGTATCACCCGGATCGACTACTCTCGTCTTTGAGAGCATCTTACTGATGATGACTTCAAAATGCTTATCGTTGATATTCTGTCCTTGCGATTGATATACCTCCTGCACCTCATTAAGCAAGTATAGTTCGCACGACTGGCGCCCTTTGATCCTCAAAATCTCATGCGGATTGAGCGAGCCCTCGGTAAGCCGATCGCCTGCTTTTACTTTATCGCCCTCTTTCACCAACAAGCGAGCACTGGCAGGAATGTAGTATTCCTTTTCTTCCAAAATGTCATAGGCAACTATCACCTTGCGATCTTCTACTCGAACCCGCCCAGCATGTTCTGCCAGAATTTTAGCATCACCTCGGCTGGCAAGAAGATCGCCAGCTTCAACTTCGCTGGAATCTTTTGCCTTTAGCGACCAGTTACCTGGGATCTTATATTCATCCTTAAGCAATTGGCTGTCTATGATGCCCACCCGGCGTTGGCCGTCAGGTACCTCTGGAGGAATCACTTCTGCCGTGCCAGATATCTCAGTAGTAATTGCCTCTCCCTTTGGCTTCTTCCGAGCCTCAAAAATCTCTTCAACTCTGGGGAGACCAGTAGTAATATCGCCTCCAGAGGCCACACCACCGGTATGAAAAGTCCTCAATGTAAGCTGAGTGCCCGGTTCGCCGATAGACTGAGCCGCCACGATGCCCACGGCTGTCCCCAATTCGACCATTTTACGACGCCCAAGATCCATGCCATAGCACTTGCCACAGATGCCGAATGGCAACTCGCACGTCAACGGTGAGCGGACGAAGATGCTATCAACGCCAGATGCGCCGATCTCTTGCGATGCTTTCAGAGTAATCAGGTCATTACGGTCAAACAGGATTTCTCCGGTTTCTGGGTCAACAATGGGTTGGTTTAATATCCGTCCAAATATACGCTCAGAAAACTTTTGACCAGCGATGTCGTCAGAGCGCCTTATCCAGATCCCATTATCAGTGCCACAATCCTCGGCATTGATAATCACATCTTGGGCAACATCAACCAGTCGACGAGTGAGATAGCCAGCGTCCGCTGTGCGCAATGCAGTATCGGTAAGCCCTTTCCGTGCTCCATGAGTCGAGATGAAATACTCCATCGTTGTCAAACCATCTCTGAAGCTAGAACGAATGGGATATCCAATAATGCGCCCAGACGGGTCGGCCATTAGGCCACGCATACCAGCTAGCTGCGAGATCGGGCCAAAGCCGCCCTTGGTTGCGCCTGAGATTGCCATCGAACTCAGGCTGCCGGCTGGATCCATATTCAATCGTACTTCTTCCGAGATTCGCTTAGTAGTCTCCTGCCATAGATCAATAATGCGCTCTTTCCTTTCCTGATCGGTCAGCAAGCCCCGGCGGAAATCTGTGCGCACCACTTCAGTTTCTTTGAGCGTCTCAGCAATAATGGCTTGCTTCTTCGGTGGAACTGTTATATCGGAGATCGATATCGTTGTACCCGAGTAGGTTGCATACTTGAATCCGATATCTTTGATCGCGTCTACCACCACTGGGGTGCCCTCTTCACGCAGCAAATAGTAGATTTCTCCAATCAGAGACTGCATTGCACCCTTATCTAGCACCCGGTTAACAAACCGTAATTCATCCGGTAAAATTCGATTGAATAATGCTCGGCCTACCGTGGTATCGATCAACCGTTCCTCGGGGTCCGAAAGTCGTTCGTTATCGTCGTTATACCAAGTCTGGCATTGAATCTTGATCGGCGCATGGATGTCAACCTGTCCAAGAGCATAAGCCATCTCGACCTCATCCATATCGGCAAAGGCTCGGCCCTCGCCCTTATGTTTGCGACCTTTAACTGCCATGGTAAGGTAATACACGCCGAGCACCATATCCTTTGAAGGACCCACAATTGGCGAACCGTCCGCCGGCTTGAGCAGGTTCCTGCTCGACAACATCAACTCACGCGACTCCTTTACCGCTTCAGCACTGAGAGGCACGTGGACCGACATTTGATCGCCATCAAAGTCAGCATTAAAAGCAGAGCATACTAATGGATGAAGATGAATCGCCTTTCCCTCAACCAGCACCGGCTCAAAAGCCTGAATACCCAGTCGATGGAGCGTTGGCGCACGATTTAACAAGACGGGACGATCTTTAATAACCTCTTCGAGGACTTCCCACACTTCCGGACGTTTACGCTCGATTATCCTCTTTGCTCCTTTGACATTGGCAGCATAGTTATAGGAAACCAGCTTTGAGATCACAAATGGACGGTAAAGCTCAAGCGCCATAGTCTTTGGCAATCCACATTGATGCAGCTTGAGGTGCGGACCAACCACGATTACCGACCGGCCAGAGTAGTCAACCCGCTTGCCCAGCAAATTGCGGCGGAAGCGACCCTTTTTGCCCTTAAGCATATCGCTAAGCGATTTGAGCTCACGGCGTCCACGCCGCGAAAGCGCTTTTCCACGCTGGGAGTTATCAATCAGAGAATCAACCGCCTCCTGTAGCATCCGCTTCTCATTACGGATAATGACATCGGGCGCGCCAAGCTCTACCAAGCGCTTTAGGCGATTGTTACGATTAATGACTCTTCGATATAGATCATTTAGATCAGAAGTCGCGAACCGGCCACCATCCAGTTGAACCATCGGCCTCAGATCTGGTGGAATTACCGGCAATACGGTAAGGATCATCCATTCGGGCTTATTAGATGAACGACGGAAAGCCTCAACAACCTTGAGGCGCTTAGTCGCTTTTTTCCTGCGCTGCTTGCTGCGAGTGGTTCTAATTTCATCCCAGAGATGCTCGCTTAGTTTATCAAGATCAAGCTCCTTCAAGATAGCATAGAAAGCTTCCGCTCCCATGTCAGCCCTGAAGACTTGCCCCCATTTAGATCGGAACTCACGATAATTGGTTTCACCCAAGAACATTAGGGGGTGAATGCTCATTAGCTCCTCAGTATCCTTTTCCAGTACCGCGATTTCAGCCTCAATAGTTTCATCATACGAACCACGCAGATCTGATAGCCGTAAATCAGCCTCTGCTTTGGCTTCTTCGATCCGCATGTTAACATCGTCAAGCTTCTCGTCTCGAGTTTTCTTTAGCTCGCTTTCAATTGCATCCAGATGCTCTTTCACGGCTTCTTGAAGCCGGGCTAGATGCTCATTGGCGATAGTTTCACCCTTATCAACAATTAGCTTCTCAATCGCTTTGAGATATATTGGCTTCGATGTAGTCTTGCCGACTTTCTTGCCCAGCGATTTCTGCAGCAGCTTTCCTTCCTGCATAACTGGATCGATTTGATTGGTCACTTCTTCAGTGAAGGCATCTTGAATTTCCGCCTTAGCCTTTTCAAGATCTTCAAGATTGACTCCAAGATTAGCGTGGACCTCAGCCATTCTCGCAGCGTGAATGCTTTCCTTTTCCTTTTCTAAGGCCGCACTTTCTTCCTCAATGCGCTTTATCGCTTTCCGGCGCGCATCGTCGTCTACCTGAGTGACGATATACTGAGCAAAATAGAGAACCCGTTCCAGGTTGCGCCTCGAGATGTCCAGTAATACGCCTAGATGGGAAGGCACCCGTCGCGTATACCAAACATGAGAAACCGGCGCCGCGAGTGAGATGTGACCCATTCGCTCGCGCCGAACCGAAGAGCGAGTAACTTCTACTCCGCACTTCTCGCAGATAATACCCTTATAGCGAATATTCTTGTATTTCCCGCAATAACACTGCCAATCCTTCTCTGGTCCAAAAATAGCTTCACAAAACAGCCCATCTTTCTCCGGCCGGAGACGACGATAGTTAATAGTCTCGGGCTTGAGCACCTCACCATGAGACCAATTGAGAATAGTCTCTGGAGAGGCCAGGCTGATCTTCAGCGCATGAAATCTCTTTCCATCCACCCGGGCTCCTCCATACAACATTAAGATACCTTAATTGAAATGAATCGCTTTGAAATTAAAATTCGAACGTGCGTTCTAGTATGTAGGCAAACTAAAACAAGCGCTTAAGGCACCCATCGCCTTAGGCGCTTTCACATTCGCCGACCTGTGTAAATTTCCTGCATGTAGAGACAATTATACGTTATGCAACACCTCTGTCAAGGGGAGTCGCCGCCTGGCTATTTTCAGCTCGCTTTCTATCTATCGGTAGCTCAATAGTAAAGGTGCTACCAACTCCTAGCCGGCTTTCTACCGATATCCGGCCGTCGTGTTGTTCGACAATGGATTTAGCAATTGCCAGGCCAAGACCATAGCCCTTCTCATGCAACCGACCATGACGATCCGGTCTATGAAATCTCTCAAACAGTCGCACCTGATCTTTCGGCGCAATGCCTACGCCGCTATCTTTAATGCTGATTCGTTGCCATCCAGCATTTTGCCCTGCCTGAAGAGTCACCCGCCCTTTAGG
>DAOVFE010000218.1 GCA_030673085.1 Anaerolineales bacterium
CCGGATTAGTGTTTCAAATTGATGACGAAGCGGGCCATCGTTCAGTAAAATCAATCTCAATTCCGCATCTATCTTCGCCGCTCGAATAAACGCTTTTACAACTATATCAACTCCATAGATTGGCTCCATGCTGCGATTTGAAAGCAGCACAAAGGCCGACTCCCAACCCAATTTGCTTCGCAGCTCACCATTCGATCCAGGCGAAAAGAGATCCAGGTCCACACCCCAGGGAAAAACTACTATTCTATCGGCCGGCATGCCCAATTGGATAGCCTTTTGCCGGACCACATCACAATCGCAGATTAATGCACCGCTGCGGTTCAGTGTATAACAAGCTGCCCAGCGGCCGAATCCGCGCCGGGCATCGATCAGGATATCCGAACCCCATGACATCGTTACTAACGGTCGATATCCAGCCAGCGCGATTAAAAACGCGCCTTGTTGAACCGGCCCTGCATGAACAACATCCGGCTTTAGATCGCGCAAAACCCTGCGCAGATTCCTAAGCTTCCATGGGAAAGTCCACAATGAACCGGCTCCTTTCCATAATACGGGCCGGATTCCCGATGGTAGCGGTCTTCTCTCGATAGACATCGCTCCCTCTTCCAGACGCAGGTAAAAAACTTCATGGTCGCTGCGGCTCAGGACATCAAGGATGCGATAGTCGTGCGGCGTGTATGCCTTCGATAAATATAAAATCCGCACTAAGCCCCCAACATCGTCCAGCGCAGGGCCTCACCAGCCGCAACATCAACCAGCGCTATTGATCCTACTACTTCGCCTACGTTATAGGGCTGGATCGCTCCCGGATTCGATGGCCGTAAGACATCGATCATCTCTCGCGTTATATTATCGCCGGCTTTAATATCGCAAGCAGCCCGCAAGCAGCGCCGCTGGATAACCGCGGTCGCAACCTCATTCCCAGCCACCCGTTTGTTCCCATCACCAAGAGCCTGTTCCAGTTCTCGAGTTCGATCCACCATCTCTCGCCAGGTCGTTGGATCCATAGAAAATGGATGATCAGGTCCTTTGCGGCTGGTGTCATCGGTGAAATGCTTTTCAACCGCACGCGCTCCCAGAGCCACAGCCCCAAGCACAGTTGCATGTCCCGGCGTGTGATCAGAAAGTCCCAGGACAACATCCGGGAACATAGCGGCATATGTCTTAAGTGCATTGAGATGTATATATTTAAAATTCTCAAGGCTTGCGGTGTAGTTAGTGTTACATTGCATCAATACCAGATCCTGATTTATCGCCCGGATCGCATCAACCGCTCGTTGGACATCGCCGATTGTGGAGGCCCCGGTAGCCAGGATCACGGGTTTTCCTTTATGGGCCATGTGCTCGATGATCTCTATCCAGGTGATGTCGCCCGAGCCAATCTTGTAGGCCGGGACATATGCTTCGAGCATGTCAACCGCCTCGAAGTCATATGGCGATGAGAAGTAATGAATGCCGGCTTCATCGCAGGTCTCCTTAAGCTCGGGCGTCCATTCAAATGGAATGGATGCTTCCGCATAGACTTGAAAAACCGACTTTTGCCATTTAGCCTGATGGGAGACTTGTCCGCCCATCTTATTGAAGCCATAATCGCTCACGATCTTTGTCGCCCGGAAGTTTTGAAATTTTGCCGCATCCGCTCCTGCTTCGGCCACCAAGTGAATCAGCATTTTGGCTCTTTCCAAATCTCCATCATGGTTAGCGGCAATGTCAGCAACGAAGTACGTGGGATGATTTCCGCCAACCCATCGATTGCCTATTTTTACTTCTTTCATCTCACATCCTCCTCTTTAGCTAGCCTTAATTAGATGCAGCAAAAGGGCTGCGGTACGATGATATCGAATGTCGATCGCATTGTCTTTGATAATGCGATTATAGGTCGTCTCCGGCGGTTCGATTAGAATCTCAGGATCTAATACCATCTCGATAGAATTCATCCCATGCATGCTCGGCACCTTATCAAAGCCAAGAATATCCGCAATCATGTACACATAGCATCGCGGCGTCGCCCGAGCATAGCGGCTCTTCCACTTTGAAGGAAACCATCGATAGAACAAATCCAGGATTCCTGCTAAAAGCAAGTAAGAAAAGCCGCGATCACCCTGGAATTTGAGATCAATCGCATGCAGCATTTCTCCGCCCGGTTTCAACAGGAGATCCATGTGGCGCCAGACAGATTGAATTGCTTGATCAGGAACATGTTCAAGCGCCGATGAGCTGCAGATGACATCAAAATATTCCAAAGGCAGGCTTGATTCATCAGGATCACCCAACCGCTCGAGAATGTACTTTACCTGCTGCGTTTGCTCCACAAATTTATGCGGATCCCTTGCTCTCTTCCAAAAATCCTGCTGCGCCGACATCCCGAAGTCATCCACCGCCCAGACTTCGCAGCCAAAGGTATCGGCAAGGTAGGAAGGAAGCGCCGAATATCCGGCTCCTACATCCAGCACTCGCTCGCCGGGCTTCCACTCCCTGGCCCGGATTGTCCACGCATATTCAAATCCTTTCAGCTTGAATTTCGCTCCAAAAACCCCGCACTGCAAATAATCAAACAGGCGGGCAGTATCAGCTAGCGAGACTTCTTTAACTTTATGCATAAATGCTAATCCTCATAGTTCTTCTTTGCAGCATACAGTCAGCGGGAACCAGCATTTACTTTCCCGTCCTGCGCCATTGCTTTTAGCCGGCTGTAAAAGTCGTTTTTTTCTCGCAATTCCCAGAACCGTTCAATCCCTTTATCAACATTCTGCATTTGCTGGCCGATAGATTGCTCAACTTTCTCATTTCGCAAACACAATCGGGGTGACCTGGCCGCTTTCAATCCCACATCACGGACCGAAACTGGCCTAACAAGCGAGGTATCTAAGCCAAAAACCCGGCCGATATAACGGCCAAACTGGTACTTGCTCAGGCATTCTCTACCTCCAACATGATAAATCCCGGATAAACCTGCTTCTAACATTAGAAACAAGACGTCCGCCAAATCATTAACCAGGATTGGCGTAATCCAGACGTCTTTAAACCCGGGAGCCGATTGCCCTTGCTCCAAATGATCCAGAAACCATTCCGCAAGGCTTTTTTTCTGCTGAGCGTTCCATCCATAGATATTAGTGCGCACAACGATTGCCTTAGGATGCGCCGCCAGGACAGCTTCTTCGCCCGCTAACTTGCTGCGGCCATAGACGTTAATCGGATTAGCCGGATCGACTTCACGATATCCGCCCCGCTGGCCATCAAACACAGCATCAGTTGAAATATGGACCAGTCGGGCTCCAGCGCTCCACGCAGCTTCCGCCACCCAGCCAGCCATGTCCCGATTAAGAAGGAAAGCCTGCTCAGGATTTAGCTCACAATAATCGACATTGGTGGCTGCTGCGCAGTGAATCACCCAATCTGGCTTTGCCCATTCTATTAAGCGCTTTGCCGCACCCGGTTGCGAAAGATCGGCCCGGATGCTTTCAAAGCCCTCAGCATGAATTGAGTGCTTGAAGTATTGGGATATTACTTCATAACGCTCGCAGGCCTCAAGAACCATGTTTGCGCCTAATAAGCCGCTGGCGCCGGTTACCAGGATCCGCTTCATCATCCAGTATTTCGCTTTCAGGCCTCATGCTCACAAGCATCAATAATGGTGGCAATTTCCTCATTCGATAGCCATTCGCCATTAATATTGCTGGCATATCGATAACCCTCCGGCAATGGCTGACCCTTCTGCCTCCATTCATGGCCAAACCAGAGCGCTCCTGTCGGCTCAACTACAAACATATCCTCCAATTCAACCGTATGTCGAGCTTCATCTTCCGAGATCAGCACTTCGTGCAGCTTCTCTCCAGGGCGAATTCCAATGTATTGGATCTTGCAATCCGGAGCGATTACCTTTGCCAGATCGATAACTCTCATGCTCGGAATCTTAGGTATAAAAACCTCGCCGCCTTGCATCTGCTCAATGCAGCGGATTGTAAAAAGGACACCCTGCTTTATCGGAAGCCAGAAACGAGTCATACGTTGATCTGTGATTGTAATCGTTCCCGATTCCCGCTGTTTTATAAACACCGGAACGACGCTTCCTCGGCTGCCGACAACATTGCCATATCGCACACAGG
>DAOVFE010000019.1 GCA_030673085.1 Anaerolineales bacterium
CTCTCGGAGCCGATTGGCTCTCTTTTTTTGCCTGTTTACGGAAAAACAAACAAAAGTATCAAGGAGGGATCGAATGATACGTCTTCCGGGATTGATCGACCCGCACGTCCATCTGCGTGAGCCGGGTGCAATCTATAAGGAAGACTTCGATAGTGGCACCGCGGCGGCATTGGCGGGCGGTTTTACTATAGTACTGGCAATGCCAAACACCAAACCGCCGCTGATAGACGAAGGCAGCTTGGCGCTGGCGCAGAAGGCTGCACGGGCGAAAGCTCGCTGCGATTATGGCCTATACCTGGGCGCCGGACATGAGAACCGGACTTCAGCTGCCGCGCTGGCGCAGCAGGTTTGTGGCATGAAGCTCTATCTGGATCAAACCTATGGCCCATTGCGGATTGATGATCTGGGGTTGTTGCGAGATCATATTGCCCATTGGCCTGCTCAGCGGGCCTTGGCGGCTCACGCTGAAGGCCGCAGCCTGGCGGCGGTGATCTTCTTGGCTGCGCTCGAGGACCGGCCGATTCATGTTTGCCACGTCAGCCGAAAGGCAGAGATCCTGCTGATAAAGCAGGCCAAACAGAGAGGCATCGCCATAACCTGCGAGGTTTCGCCGCACCACCTTTTTCTGACCGAAGATGATCTCCCTCGTTTAGGGCCTGGGCGCGGAGAAGTTCGGCCGTCGCTTGCTACCTACGAAGATCAGCAAGCGCTCTGGGACAATCTGGATGTTATCGATTGCTTTGCTTCTGATCATGCGCCTCACACCGCCGCCGAAAAGGATGGCCCCAATCCGCCGCCTGGATTTCCGGGCTTGGAGACCACCCTCGGATTGATGCTAACCGCCGTCAGGGATGGCCGGCTAACTATAGAGCAATGTATTGAACGCATGTATACCAACCCACATCGAATATTTGGCCTCCCCGAGCAACCTGAAACCTGGGTAGAGATTGATCCGGATGCAGAATGGGAAGTGCAAGCGGAGAAGTTCTTTACTGGTTGTGATTGGACTCCATATGAAGGAATGCGCCTGCGTGGCCGAGTTACGCGCGTTATCCTGCGCGGAAAGATCGTATTTCAGGAAGGTAAATTTCTGGAAGGATTGGGATATGGACAGGATGTTGCCCCGGCATTCCAGAATGTAGGAACGGTATGAGAGCTGGTCGGGCTTGGGAAGAATCCCGCAAGTCCAAATTGGATGAAACCCGATTTGAAAACGAAGGTTTAGGAGGATTTGATGGCAATATATGTACCCCCGACGGAGCGTGAAAAGAAGAATCCAATCTTGCCGTTTGGCGATCACCACGATTCGCCGTTCTATAGCATGGATGTTCTCTCGGTATCACAATTCGGCCGCGACGATCTTGACTATATCTTTGGCGTGGCCAAGGAAATGCGGGCCATGGTGGAACGTGTTGGCACATTCGATCTGCTTAAGGGAAAAATTTTGGCCAACCTGTTCTATGAGCCTTCAACTCGTACTTCCTCATCCTTCCTTGCAGCCATGGAGCGCTTGGGGGGAAGTGTGATCCCAATTAACGAAGTGACATACTCGTCTGTTTCCAAGGGGGAATCGCTGCCCGACACTGTGCGAACACTTGAATGCTATGCCGATGTCATCGTAATTCGTCACCCAGAGGTTGGCTCGGCAAAACTGGCGGCGAAGTATGCCAAGAAACCGGTGATCAACGCTGGCGACGGGGTTGGCGAGCATCCCACCCAAGCATTGCTGGATCTATTTACAATCGAAGAGGAACTCGGGCGGATAGATGGGCTAACGATTACGATGCTTGGCGATCTGAAATATGGACGCACGGTGCATTCGCTGGCTCGCCTGCTCTCGCAGTACGATGTGAGTATCAACTATATTTCTCCGGATATTCTTCGTATGCCTTCCGAGTTGGTGGAAGAGCTAAAGGTCGGTGGAATACGCCAGGCGGAATTCAGCGTACTTGATCCGGTCATCGGTGAGACGGATGTGTTGTATGTAACTCGAATCCAGAAAGAACGCTTTAAAGATGCTGAGGTTTATAAGCAAGTCAAAGGCACCTATGTCATTACGCCGGATACGCTCAGAAAAGCCAAGGAGGAGATGATTGTGATGCATCCATTTCCCCGGGTGGGCGAGATCAGTATGGATCTTGATCAGGACCCACGTGCGGCATATTTTCGCCAGATGCAGTGTGGACTTTATGTGCGCATGGCGCTGCTGGCTATGGTATTTGGCAAAGCATAGCTGCCGGCTGCATGAAGCTGAATTCAACCGGCGGCCAAGCGAGCATTATCAGGGTGGTGAAAAACACATATACCACACTCTTTTATAGGCAAATATGTTTTTCAACACCATCCATGATGATTGCCCGCCGGAAGAAGGATATTTAAAAGATTGCTGGTTTGCGATCTGGCTGATTGAAAGAAAGGGAGGATTATCGATGTCGTTCTTTAAACGCCTGGCTGAGCGAGCCAAAAAAGTCGATTCGCTCCTCTGTATTGGTCTTGATCCACACCCCGAGATGCTGCCGGAGCAGACGGGAATTGCAGCGGTAGCATTCTGCCGCCGGATCATTGACGCCACTTCTGAGCTGGCATGCGCTTATAAGCCCAACAGTGCCTTCTTTGAAGCGCTGGGAGCGGAAGGTATAGCAGCGCTGCGTCAGGTAATTGACCTGGTTCCGGATGATATTCCGGTGATACTCGATGCCAAGCGGGGTGATATCGCCTCAACCGCTCGGGCTTATGCCCGGGCCGCCTTTGATCTGCTTGGAGCAGATGCGATCACGATTAATCCCTATCTGGGTCAGGACGCAGTTGCGCCCTTTATTCAGGATCCAGAACGGGGTGTTTTCTTGCTTTGCAAGACATCCAATCCGGGGGCTGATGCACTGCAAGCGCAGATTCTAAATACGGGCCAGCCTTTATATGTGCATCTGGCCGAGCTGGCGGCGGAGTGGTCCTCGAATGAAAATCTGGGCCTGGTGGTTGGAGCAACCGATGCTCAGGCATTAGCCGCAGTCCGCGCCGCTGCGCCGGATATGTGGTTCCTGGCACCCGGTATAGGAGCCCAAGGGGGAGACCTGGAGGCTGCATTAGCCTCTGGCTTGAGGGACGATGGTCTGGGCATTCTAATAACAATATCACGTGCAATTGCACAGGCGGATGATCCGGCTAAAAGGGCGATTGAATTTAGAGAGGCGATTAATCAATTTCGCCGGAAGAGGCCGGTTCCTACAAGTATGCTTCCACCGAACTTGGGCATATTGGCTGATGCGCTGCTTGAAGGCGGCTGCGTTCGCTTTGGAGATTTCACCCTTAAATCGGGACTTCAATCCCCAATCTATATCGACTTGCGCCGATTGGTTTCTAATCCGAGACTTTTGGCGCGCACTGCGGCTGCATATCAACCCTTGCTGCGTCTCCTTTCGTTCGATCGTATTGCCGCATTGCCTTATGCCGCGCTTCCCATTGGAACCGCGCTGGCGCTTCAAATTGGGCGGCCGATGGTTTATCCGCGAAAAGAGGTCAAGGACTATGGCACCAAGGCGGCGATCGAGGGAATCTATAATCCAGGTGAAACGGTGGTTCTGATTGATGATCTGGCGACTACCGGCGAGAGCAAATTTGAGGCAATCGAGAATCTCAAACAGGCAGGTCTACAGGTTCAGGATATTGTGGTGCTGATTGATCGGCAGTCCGGCGCGAAGCAGGCGCTGGCGAAGGAGGGATACAATTTGCAAGCAGTTTTAACCTTGACAGACCTGATCGATTATTGGGGTGCGACCGGCGCAGTGGAAACGGAGAAGCTAGACGCGGTGCGGGATTTTCTGAATGGCGGATAGTGGCGGCTGGAAAGTTGAGCTATTGTGATTGGGGCGCGCCCTTTCCCGGTTATCGAAAACGGGCGCGACTGCCGATTTTTATACAGCTGGATTACTATATGCATGAATGCAATGAAATAAGCCCAAATACGAGACAGGCATTTCCCTTACTGGTGGATGCTTCTTTCAATAGACTCATACGCATAGAAATGAGCAGGGAGGAAAGTACGTGAGGCCATATCATTGGATTCGCCCGTTTCTATTTCGGATGGAGCCAGAAAAGGCTCATGGCTTGACGGTTCGCATGCTTGAGCTCGCCGGCTATTTGCCGCCAGTATGTGCAATTATGCGGAAAATGTTCGGACTGGCAGATCAGGGCTCGCGGGTGAGAGTCATGGGAATCGATTTTCCCAATCCGGTTGGGTTGGCGGCCGGCTATGACAAGGATGGCCGCGCCTTACGTGGGCTTACGAGTTTGGGTTTTGGCCATATTGAGCTGGGAACGGTAACGCCCAAGCCCCAGATGGGCAACCCAAAGCCGCGAATTTTCCGTTTGCCAGAAGATCAAGCGGTGATTAACCGGATGGGCTTTCCCAACCGTGGCGCCGAAGCGCTGCTGAAGCGGCTTCAGCGTTGGCATCCTAAAGAAGCTATTATTGGAGTCAGCATTGGAAAGAATGAAGATACGCCCATTGAAAACGCGGCTGAAGATTATGTGCATCTTCTGAATATTTACTATCCTTATGCGGACTATCTGGCAGTTAATATATCCTGCCCGAATCAAATCGGTCTGCGCAGCCTTCAAGCTCGAAATGCATTGGAGGATTTGCTTGCAGCATTAAATAAGGCCAGACAAGATCAGGAGTCGAAAACCGGCCGTCATGTACCGCTGATGGTTAAACTAAGTCCCGATTTATCGGATTTAGAGTTGGGCGATGCAGTTGGCGCCATTATGGATGCCGGTTTCGATGGCGTGATCGCAACCAATACTACTTCTGAGCGTAATGGACTAAGATTCAACTATCAAGAAGAAGAGGGCGGGCTGAGCGGGCTTCCGCTGCGGCAGCGCTCTACTGCACTAATCCGGCGGATTTATGAGCTGACATCCGGCAGACTGCCCATTATCGGAGTTGGAGGAATATTTGGATTTGAAGATGCTCGAGCAAAGCTTGATGCCGGCGCCAGCCTGGTCCAGGTGTACACAGGCCTTATATATCAGGGCCCGAGTTTGACTCGAGAGATTCTACAAGGATTGAAGGATTCACATAGCCGGCAGTTATAGATAGTCAGTGAAACCGATTGAGACGATCTTAATTATGGATAACTTCGCAGTATGAGAAAACATGTGGCATTTTAGCAAACCATCGAATTACAATGATGAGCTGGAAGTCGGCTATAAAATTTCCGATATTCAGATGTTAAAGTGCGTATAATTATTAATAGCTTTTACTAGCTCGCGGTCCGGGACTTACATTTAAGGAAAGAAGTTAGAACCGCGACTGGATTTTAATCAGCGGCAACAGCCTTGGTATCAAAACCACAAGATAGGCGCTATCTAAACAGAGTCATCTATAGCCTGACAGGATGCAGGAAGCAAGCTGCGATTTAGCCAAGCAGGCTGAGTTGATCCTTCGAAAGCCAAAGACAGGCGCCGCTTGCTGCTTAGGGGGAAATGAATTCTAGCTTGTTATTGCCAACCCCCAATATTTACTAAATAAAAGCTGTACCCGTTAGGGGCAGAATTCTGTAATGGGGGATATCCCTAAAGGACATCCCTAAAGGAATTCTGAGGATTTTGTCATTTACTCGCTGAACAAGAATGCCCCTCAGCTTGCTGAGGTCCCTAAGCTTGCTGAGGGGATGAAAGGGCTGTCCCTAAGGGCCAGCAGGGCTTCTGACCATTACTGGGTGAGATATAGCCGGTTTTGGATAATGGCTGATCGACAGGGCGGGCCATAATATTGGCGGCCAAGGCGAGCATAAATCACTATGAAAAATAACCAATCGGAAGCGCCAGCAACTGAGAAGCATCGCCGGTGGGCCTTTGACCATGGCAATCTCATTGCCATTGGAATACTGCTTCTTCAAGTGGCGCTTATAACGATATTTCGGCAGCAAATGCCTTCCGGCGAGCCGCAAGCTGTGCCAACTGTGCCGACAACGCCGGAGCCGATCGAAGTTCTCTTCACCAATCCCAATGCGCCGTACGCCGGCGACTTACGCGGCGGCCCGGATGAAGTATTAGTTGACGTAATCGATGAAGCCGGTGAGACGATTGATCTGGCAATATATCATCTTAACTTATACAGCCTGCGAGACGCGCTTCTGAGGGCTCATTATCGCGGAGTTAAGGTTCGAATCGTAACCGAGGATAAGTACCGGATGAAACCTGAAATTCAAGCTTTCGAAGCAGCCGGGATCCCAGTCAGGGACGATGAGCGACGACATTTAATGCACCACAAATTCATTGTGATCGATGGGAATGAAGTCTGGACGGGGTCGATGAACCTCACCGTTAACGGCGCCTACCACAACGATAACAACCTTATCCGGATTGAATCGGAGAAGATTGCCGAAGACTACCGGCGGGAATTTGAAGAGATGTTCCTCGAAGATCGTTTCGGAGCGCTCTCGCGACCTGATACACCTTATCCAATAGTAATTGTTGCTGGAAGTCCGGTTGAGGTGTACTTTTCGCCGGATGATGGCGTTGCCGGGAGGATTGTGCGAATTTTGCAGGATGCTGAGCGAAGCATCCATCTCCTTGCCTTTACCTTCACCGCTGATCCAATCGCAGAGGCGCTGCTGGAACGTGATGCGGCGGGAGTTGAAATTCATGCAGTGGTGGAAGCTTCACAAGCATCCGGGTTGGGATCGGATGTTGACCGTCTGCGAAAAGCCGGATTGGATATTCGTCTTGATGGAAATCCCGCCCGGATGCATCATAAGGTGATAATCATCGACGAGGAGATTGTCTTGACGGGATCATATAATTTCAGCCGGAGCGCTGAAGAAAAAAACGATGAGAACACAATCATCATTCATAACCATAACCTTGCCGAGCAATTCCTGATAGAATTTATACGTATCTATGAAAACGCTGTGCCTTAATCTTGGGAATCGGTACGTCAATAAATTGCAGTGAATCAGGAAGCACGGAGCGGAAGATGGCCATAACAGAATCTAATCGAAAATTCTATATCGGACGGACATATGATCTGAAAGAGCAAAAAACCACCCAGCAGGAGCTCTTCTACGATCCGGATGATTTAACTACACATGCCGTTGTGGTTGGAATGACCGGCTCAGGCAAGACGGGATTGTGCATTGACATTCTCGAAGAAGCCGCCTTGAAGGGCATTCCGGCCTTGCTGGTCGACCCAAAAGGGGATATTGGGAATCTTCTACTGCATTTCCCTTCCCTGGCGCCGAAGGACTTTCAACCCTGGGTTGATCCGGATGAAGCTCGGCGAGAACATAAGACAATCGAGCAGTTAGCCGCTGAGAAGGCCGCGCTTTGGAAGGATGGCCTGGCCAAATGGGGAATCCTTCCGGGACGCATTGAACAAGTTTGCAAGGCGGTAGATTATGCTATCTATACACCCGGATCGGATGCTGGGTTGCCGATAAGCATTTTGGCATCGCTTAAAGCCCCCGAACTTGAATGGGAATCGAATCGAGAATTGCTTCTGGAGAAGATCTCCAGCACAGTGACGGCATTGCTCGGCTTAGTGGGAATTGAGGCCGATCCAATGCGTTCGCGTGAGCACATCTTGATGGCCAATATATTTGAACATGCGTGGAAAAACGGCGTTGATCTAGATATAAGTGAACTGATTCACCAGGTTCAAACTCCACCTTTTGAAAAATTGGGCGTTTTTGAGGTAGAGAAGTTCTACCCGACAAAGGATCGTTTTGAATTGGCGATGACTCTAAATAACTTGCTAGCATCGCCGTCCTTCGCGCTCTGGGTAGAAGGCGCGCCGCTGGATATCGGCGCATTGCTATGGTCGCCGGACGGCCGGCCGCGACAGAGCGTGTTCTATCTGGCGCATTTATCCGACTCTGAGCGGATGTTCTTTGTCACTCTGTTGCTCTCGGCGGTAGAGACCTGGGTACGGGCGCAGACCGGTTCGTCTTCCTTGCGAGCTCTCCTCTATTTCGATGAGGTTTTGGGCTATTTGCCGCCGGTGGCTAAACCTCCATCGAAGGCTCCGTTGATGCGTCTGCTCAAACAAGCTCGTGCATTTGGTTTTGGAGTTATGCTGGCAACTCAGAATCCGGTTGATCTCGATTACAAGGCGCTAAGTAATGCGGGGACGTGGTTCATTGGACGATTGCAGACCGAGCAAGATAAGAATCGGCTGCTTGATGGATTGGAAGGTGTGACTGCCTCTCAGACCGGATTGAATCGGACGAAAGTCGATAGGTTGATTTCTGATCTCGGCAAGCGAGTCTTCCTGCTTCATAATGTGCATGAGAAAGCACCGCAGACCTTCCAGACTCGTTGGGCGATGGCCTATTTGAGGGGGCCTATCACCCGTAATCAAATCCCTGATTTAAACGCAATGGTCGGAGCTAAGGCCGCGGCTCCGATAGCCGAACATACCGAAGCGGCGCCTATCCAGGGAACCATAGGTCAGAAAGGAGAGACGGCTTCGGCTGCACGACCTACAGTTCCTCAGGGTATTGAGGAATATTTCCTTTCAAATAACTATACTATCTCAGAAGCGCTCAAATCGGCGGATCGTGACACAGGGAATGTGAATGTAATTGGGTTAGTGTATCGCCCGGTATTATTAGCTCAGGCAACGGCAAGGATCCTCGATCGAAAAATTAGCCTGGATGTCGAAATGCCGATAGCTGCATTAGTAGACAAGCCAGACCGGCGCGGGATGGTACGCTGGGAGGATCATGTCAACGAGCCGATCTCGATAGATGCGCTTGACCGCGGCCCGGTGTCTCAAGCCAGTTTCGACGATCTCATGGCACCGCTATCCGACGCTAAATTAATTCGCGGGATGGAAAAAGATTTTATGGATTATGTGTATCGCAATGCTGAGCTGCATCTTCTTTCAAACCCTGCTCTGGAATTGGTTGCGGAGCCAGGGACCACGACAGCCGGCTTTCGCAAGCAATGTTCAGACGCGGCGCGCAACCGGCGAGATGCAGAAGTCGAAAAATTAAAATCCAAGTATGAGAAGAGGATAAAATCATTACAATCGAAGCTGTCCCGAGAAAAGCTGGAATTGGAAGAGGATCAGACCGAACATTCAGCTCGTAAAATGGAAGAAATGGCCACTCATGCCGAGAATCTTCTTGGGCTTTTTGGAGGTTCGCGAAGCCGGCGGCGAGTATCGACATCTTTGCGGAAACGGCGGATGACAGAGCATGCAAAGGCTGATATTGACGAGTCGCATCAGGCGATAGAATCCTACGGGAAAGAGCTGGAGGAGCTGGAAGTAGATCTGACCGAAAAGCTTGAAGAGATCGAGGAGAAATGGGCCGGCGCCGCCACCGAGATCGAAGAGGCAGTTTACACACCCTATAAGAAAAATATCTTCATCGATCAATTTGGAGTGGCCTGGTTCCCAACTTGGCAAGCGGAAGATGGCGAGGAAAGATTCGAGCTGCCGGGGTTTAAAACCTAAAGACACGAGTTGGTTTTTTAAAGCACTTTCTAGGCGCTCATTAGAGCGCCTAGTTTGTATATGAGTTTAGAGCTTTAAGTTTTGGATATTAAATGGTAATGAAACCCCGATTCGAATCGGTCTCGGTCGATTGAACCACGTTCAGTTGATTTCTGTGGACTGCGCCAAGGATTGCTAGAGCATATAAGTGCTGGCTGCAAATATGGGCATGGAGGATGTTGATAAACAGAAACAATTTACCGATTAAATGATAGATATGGAGTGAGAGAGTATCTCCCGCTCTATATCTATCGTACTCTTTTGCTGGAAAGCGTGTTTTTCGCCATTCTCGTATGATGTGGACGACGAAGAGCCAGGGACGCACACTGCGATGAATGGCGCTCTATGCAGCCAAGCCCGAATGCCGGCAGCGATAGATCATATTTCTGATTTGGATCAGATAATAACTACCGAATCTTCGGTGCCAGAGTCGTTGGGGAGATATTGATCGGCATCCCAGTCGTTTTCCCACTTATTTCCATCCAGTAAGTAGCGGAAGCGATATGATTTGCCCGACTGCAATGAAATGGTGATCGAAAAATGACCATCCTTGCGGCGGATCAGAGGATGCTTTGTAGGATCCCAGTTATTAAACTCGCCGCAAAGAGCCACGGTTTGGGCAGCTACTTTGGCTGGCAATTCAAACGTGACCCGGCAAGAACGACCTGTCTTGCAATAGTTCTTTTTCATAGTTTCATTCCCTCCTAATAATACGAACACAATCTGCGCTAAATCGATTCGTAAGTCGATATACATCGTGTAGAGCGGTTATCAAGAAATTCATAACTATGACCGGGCACATTGCAAACTGGGCCAGGATTGACCCGGCTTGAAGCGAAGCCATTATTGAGTAGCGTTAGCTCGACATACTACCAAAGAAGGTTGTAATTGTTAAGAGCAAATATAGATTTTGCAGCAGCTCTTCGGAATGGCTCGCCAATAGGGATAAATCCAAGAGAACCGCCGGGGGTTTTATGTTGCTTCTCAAAGAGCGCTAGATAGATCGGCGAATAAGAGCAAAAAAGAGGAGAGCTTTCATAAGAAAAAGCCAGGAACTCCCCATCGGCACGCGAAGGACACTGTCGCTTGCTGCTGGATTCTTCACGTGGGAATTTTTATATTGGCGTTATGGGGTGTCGTCATCTACAATAGTTTTGCCAAGAAGGCTTTCCACAAACTCTTAGCTCATGAAAGGCAGGTTAATGGCATCGAGAGATAAGAGAAAGCGTTATGATCAAATGATGAATACGATTGAAGAATCAGCCCCCTCAAATTGGGAAGATATTGGGCGTATATTGTCCATGATCGAGGACAGCGCCTCCGGGCGCTCTTCAATCTCCTGGCATGAATATAACCGCCGGATGGCTAAAGGAGTGGCCTTTATCACCTTCGATTATGGCATTGATGGAGTCTCTATTGAGATTTCCAAATATGCACAAGCCCTTGAGGACCGGCTAAAGGGGGAGGGCGAAACCGAAATTCATTTCATTGGCGGCGATTTCTACCCTCAGGCAGATTCGGTAATCAAACCCGCCTGGCATCGTTTCCGCATCCCCGGCATTAACGGCTGGTCGAAATGGGGCAAGGGGAAATGGTTCTCCGGGCTTTTCTATGAAGACATGCCCGCCGGCAGCGAGGCGGCATCCAGGCTCGCAGTCGAGATCTTTCAGCAGGCGGTATCGATTTCCCGCCGGCTCGGCAGCTACCTGGCGGAGAATGACATCTCCTTGCTCATTCCGGTCAATATTCATTCCAACCCGGGGAATATGGCCCTGGCGCTTGCGGTTGCCTTGGTCAGTGAGGGTATGGGGATGTATGTCATTAATTCGAATCACGATTTCTACTGGGAGGGCGGCAAACCGGCGGATGAAAGAAAGCCGGGCGAACCGCCTGGCGTGCGGGATCATTTTTTTAGGAATGCAAGCAATAATCCGTTCTTCACTTTGTTAAAGAGACTATACCCCTGGAATGGCCGTTATTGGCTGCAGGTTAATATAAATCGGCTGCAATCGGAAAAGCTAGCAGGCAAATTTGGATTCTCGGAGGAAAAGGTCTTTGAGCTTTCAACCAGCGTCAGCGATAAGTTCTTTGAGGATTATTCAGATAAGGATGTTCAATCGGCCCGGCTGCGGATGAGTTATATCCTTTCGGATGGGCAGCCCATCATGCATCCGGTTCCGGTGTATACCCACCTAGCCATTCTCGGAGAATGGATGGGGAATCAAAAGCCATGCATTTTAAGTGCGCGGGAAGGCTTGGCGCTGGATCCAACCTCTGGAAACTTGATTTACCTCCTTCAGCCAACCCGCGTCGTTGCCCGCAAGCGAATTGAAAGAGACATCCATCTCCTGATTGCACTTATAGGGCACCCGCCATTTCGGGAAATATTTGAGAATGATGAAAAGCTTCAAATCCTACTGCAAATTACCGGTCCTACTCCCATCGAACACCAGTCTGATTTAGAGAAGCTGCTGCAGGCTTATATTCGTATGATCGAATCTTTGCCAGATCAAATTGCTGACCGGTTGTTCCTCTCCTTTTCAGTGGGTAACGAAGAGCATCCTTCTTATACGGCGAATGGTTTTAAACGGTTGACTATTGAAGATATCTATCGGATGGCAACC
>DAOVFE010000282.1 GCA_030673085.1 Anaerolineales bacterium
ACATCCCCCATTGCGGGAATTTTGCCCCTTCGGGTGCGGGTTTTGTTTAAATATTCGCTCAGGACTATCGCCCTGCAGTGCCTACGGCCCTGGCCATTCATCCCCTAAGCAAGCTGAGGGGTATTCTGGCTAATCGAATAATATCGTCAACTATCCGGAAACAATGGCTCTGATCGATAAAGATCGTGCGCTGAGATCTTCCTTTTTAGTCGCCTTTTTCTTTAGATGTGTGATTTTCCATCATAATGCTATCTATGAATCGTCGCATACTCACATAATGCGAGCCCTTCCAATAAATCTGTCCACATCCCAGGCAGCGCCAGAATTCATTGTAGTATTTCCGCGTCTTTGGCTTCAGAAGCTCCAATACCTCCGCCTTGGGCACGCTCTCGAGAAGAGCATTACAGCGCATGCATCGATCAAAGGGCTTCAATTGATCTAAAAGGTCAAATCGACACAAAACTTCGACCAACTGCTCGCGTGGCTGGCTCGCCCGAACGCAATAGCCATGCGTCACAATGCTCCGCTTTAATAGCCCTCGATCTTTTGTCAATACGATTCGACCTTCATCATGGGCAAGCTGAGCCAATTCATCATCTTCGAAATCATTTTTATAGCAAGTATCAAATCCAAACATGCGCAAATAAGTTGATAGCTGGCCAAGATGAACGTCGACGATGAATTTAACCTGGCGAAGAGGCTCGGGTCGAACCCGGACCAACGAAGAAATATCTAGCGATTCAAAGACCGGATAAACACTAATCTGATCTTCATCTTGTAATTGGTGGCTGTAATCAACCGATACACCGTTTGCCATAATCAAGTCTACTTCGGTATGAGGAACACCCTGCGCTTCAATAGCATCCTTTATGGATGGATTGCCGTTGAAGAAATAGCTAAAAGATCTCCGGCGCTTTTCAGCCGGCAGGAAGTCATTCAGCTCAGCATAGAAACGAAAGCATGCACACTGCATATCAATACTTCCAAAAGAGTTAAGCTCACTTATAGCACAGAAAATATATTCCGCGACAATATTTCTATGCACAGTCCGGGCAGCATCTTATGGCTCCACCCCCACCCTGAATTGCCAGGGCGATTTATTATGCAGTAAGATGCATCTGCAAATCCAATTACGCACTCGTGCCTTGCATCGCTCTCACCCAAATCACAGCTATCAGCTACGATTCAGTCACTTCAATAAAAGCCTTGCGGGACCGCGGCCCATCAAATTCACAGAAAAAAATAGCCTGCCAGGTTCCCAGCGCCAGTCGACCATTGTCAATCAAGATTGTATGATGGCATCCAATCAAGCTTGATTTCATATGGCTGGCGCTGTTGCCTTCAAGATGTTGATAATACTTTTCTCGCTCAGGCACCAACCGCTGTAGATCCTTGATTATATCCCGGACCACATTTGGATCTGCGCCCTCATTAATGGTCACTGCCGCAGTTGTATGCGGAATGAATACATCCGCCCGTCCATTCTTCACCCCTGAAAGATCAACAACCTTCCGGATCTGAGATGTAATATCCAGGAATTGATTGTGCTCATTTGTCTTTATATTCAAGATTTCCATAACCGGCTCCTCCTTATGCCATTCCGCCTTTCGCCTGCCCGCCCAACCTTCCATGGGATTCGTGCGTCACCTTCTTTGGTTCTTCGCTGAACAATTCAATGTTACTCGATCTCTCCGGCAAATGCTCAATGAGAGGATATATAAAATAGATCGCTCGCCAGAGATCCATTCATTGGCAAAATGGGCCGGCTAAAGCTTTGACTCCACTAAAATACGGCGTTGAAGCCTTTACTCCATTCATATAAGCTGGTGTTCTCATCCGCCTGGCGATCGTTTCTCTGAAGCCGGTCTATCAGCATGATTATTTTTGATTACAATATAATCATGACTACTATCTATTCTTGGAATGTAAACGGAATTCGTGCAGCCCAAAGGAAAGGGCTTTTATCCTGGCTTCACCAGGTCTCACCCGACATCCTCTGTCTGCAGGAAATTAAAGCTCATCCCGACCAGCTTGACCCCGAATTAAATGCTCCCAGCAATTATCACGTTTACTGGGCTCCAGCCGAACGTAAAGGCTACAGCGGTGTCGCTCTTTATACGCGCCTGAAACCTCATTCGGTACAGAACGGACTAGGGAATGAAGAATTTGATCGAGAAGGGCGCACAATTATCGCCGATTATGGCGATTTCGTTCTGATCAACGCCTATTTTCCAAACGGCTCTCGAGATCACAGTCGGGTGCCTTTTAAGCTGGCATATTGTGAAGAATTCCTAAAATACTGCGGGCGGCTTCGCGAAGCCGGTAAATCAATTATATTTTGCGGAGACTTAAATACAGCTCACCAGGAAATCGATCTCGCTCGTCCCAGGCAAAACGCGGGCTCCACCGGTTTTTTGCCGATTGAGCGCGCTTGGATCGATAAAGTAATTGAAGAGGGTTACATCGATGCATTTCGCTCTCTTCATCCCGATCAGCGAGATGCCTATAGCTGGTGGGCTTACTGGGGCAAAGCACGTGAGCATAATGTAGGCTGGCGAATTGACTACTTCTTCATGTCACCTGACCTGCGCGATAAAATAGTAGCCGCCAAAATTCATCCGGATGTCTTTGGTTCGGATCATTGCCCCATCAGCCTTAATATTGAGTGAATGCTCCTCGCCGAAACATCAAGCGATACTCCATTTTTTAGCGCACGCTTTTTTCACGCTATTGAAGGATCTCTTTATTGACAATGGCGAAGCTTCACATATTGAGCTGGCCTTCATCGCTGCTACACATTCTCGGTTGGCTCAACTATTGATTAAACCGACTTACTTAGTAAATGACAAAACCCTCAAAATTCCTTTAGGGATGTCCTTTAGCGACAGCCCCAATTGCCGAATTTTGCCCCTTCGGGTGCGGGTTTTGTAATTCGCTCAGGACTATCGCCCTGCAGTGTCTACGGCTAATCGAATAAACGATAGAATTGGCGGCAAAAAAAAGCATAGATGCCGCGCTGGGGCGTCTTCGAGTAAATGACAAAACCCTCAAAATTCCTGTCCCCGCAGCAAGCTACAGGGCATTGCGGAATTTTGCCCCTTCGGGTGCGGGTTTTGTTTAA
>DAOVFE010000169.1 GCA_030673085.1 Anaerolineales bacterium
CCAATTGCACTGAGTAAATTAGTCGCGAAGTGGGGAGTTTATGCTTGATTATTACAGAATCTGGCTCATTGATGGGGATGATAATCGCGATTTTCGACTTTTCAGACAGCCCCTTCTTCTAAGGAAAAAGCCATAATGGGGGCGGTAGCTCCCAAACCCACACTTTCCACTCATCCCAACAGCAAGTTGTTGGGTTTCCTGGCTTTTTCCCATGATTCCTCTCTTTTTCAACACTCTCGTTTTAACTATTGGCGACGTTAGTGGCTAAAAGAAGGAGACGGTCCAAAAATGGAAGGCCTGAAGAAGAACTGGTGGAAGATTATCGTCATTGTTCTTGTATCATTGATTGTAGATATATTGTTTCATCAAATCATACCAGCGAACCTATCTGTTCCTTTTGGTCCGAGCGTTATCGTCGAGCAAGGCTGGCTTTTGCCGGTGGCCGGTATCGCCATCCTGATGACTCTTGGAGCACTGGCGGTGGTTTTTGTTCTACTGCACGAAAATCTGCCTGGCAAGAGATCCACAAAAGGCTTATGGTATGGGATCTCGTTTGGGGGCCTTTGGCTCATAGGTTTTCTCGAGACGTGCGTTGTGTGGGGAACGCCTACTATGAACGCGGTGTCTAATTGGTTGCCAGACTGCGTCCCCATTATCTTGATGTCTTTGTTGCTTGGAATATTCACGGCTAGAGATAGCGATCCTATAACCGAGAATAAGGTAGCGCCGGTTCTTATCATTGCCGCTTTTTACTAGCTGAAGAAGAATGCCCCTCAGCTTGCTTAGGGGATGAATGGACTGTGCCTAAGGGCTAGCAGGGCGTGACGCCTTGAGCTAGTAATAAACAAAATCCGTACCTATAGGGGCAGAATTCCGTAATGGGGGATGTCCCTTAAGGACAACCCTAAAGGAATTCTGAGGATTTTGTCATTTACTTGGTTGGGAGGTACTTTGCGTATTGGGTTGTAAAAACCAATGCCGCCTATAATGCGAATCCACTTTTTGTCTTCCTATGGACTTTAGTGATGGCATTGTGGATAGGCATCATGTACGCGGCTTTAGGTCCAGGATCGCGAGGACATTCGCCAATCACACGTGCGCTATGGTTTGGAGGATTGGTTCTCGGAATCGATTGGTTGATATATCATCTATTCATGCTTATTTTTTTCGAGATGCCAGCGCTTGATCTCATTACTCGACCTGGGCTTGATGTGCTGTTTACGATTTTGGGCGTATTCGTTTTGGAGAAAACTGCTGGGAGAGTCCGGCATCCCGCAGAAGCCGTATAATATAAATCCTGGAGAGGCACGTGAACGAAATGATTCTGTTAGTAGACGACGAACCGAAAATCGTCAAACTAGCGCGGGATTACCTGGAGCAGGGTGGATTCAGCGTCGTTACTGCTGCCGATGGAAAAACGGCGCTGGCGGTAGCGCGCCACGAGAGGCCTGATCTGATAGTGCTCGACTTGAATCTCCCCGGCATGGATGGTTTGGATGTTTGCCGGGCGCTGCGGCGCGAATCGGATGTGCCGATAATTATGCTTACAGCACGCGTCGAAGAGACCGACCGGCTCATCGGCTTGGAGTTGGGCGCGGATGACTATATCACCAAGCCGTTCTCCCCCCGTGAATTAGTAGCCCGTGTGCGGGCGGTGCTGCGCCGTGTACAGGGCGGTATCCATAAGCCGGGCTTAATCCGAGTAGGGGACCTGGAGATTGACATGAATGGCCATTGTGTAACCCGCGCCGGAGAGCCGATTCATCTCACCCGCGGCGAGTTCAGCCTGCTATCTACCCTGGCCCAGCACCCTGGCCAGACTTTCACCCGAGCGCAATTGCTCGACCGGCTGCATGGCGTCGCATACGAGGGATTTGACCGCAGCATAGATGCCCATATAAAGAATATTCGCCGTAAGCTAGAGATCAACCCTGCTGAGCCACACTATGTACTCACCGTCTATGGCATTGGCTACAAGTTCAGCGACGAGGTGTGATCTTGAATGGCAAAAATAGTTGGAGACACCATAAACATAGACCGCATCCGCCATGGGCGAAATGGGATCACGACCGCCAGTTCCCCGGCTGGCCGCAAGAATGGCATCGCAAGCGGCGATTTCTCTTTTTCCGCTTTGCCGGGATCTTCGTTTTCATAACCCTGCTGGTGTTGGGTGGGGTAGCGGCTTTGACCTATCTGCTCACTTGGCTGGTTGGGGGCAGTGGGAAAACGGCGGTTTTAGTATGGGTTGTGGGGTGTGGCCTGGCGCTGGCGCTGCCGTTGTTGGCGATACGGGCTTTTCGGTCTGTAGCTACCCCGCTGGCCGACGTTATGGCAGCCGCTGACGCCGTAGCCGAGGGCGACCTTAGTGTACGCGTGCCGAAGCCAACACATGGCTTCCGCGAGTTCAGTAAGCTGGCTGAGTCGTTTAACCGCATGGCTGAGGAACTTGAACGCTCGGACCAGCGGCGCCGTAACCTCACTGCCGACGTGGCCCACGAGCTGCGCACGCCGCTGCATATAATCCAGGGGAACCTAGAAGGCATCCTCGACGATGTATATGAACCAACGAAGAAGCATATTGGCGCCACGCTGGAAGAGACACGCTTACTGGCACGGCTGGTGGACGACTTGCGAACGCTATCGCTGGCGGAGGCGGGACAATTGCCGCTGACACGGGAGCCGGTGGATGTGATCGAATTATTGGCGGACGTATCTACCAGCTTCAGCGGTCAGGCCGATGCGGCAGGTATAAAATTGCGCGTAGAACCATCCTTAGAATCCCTAAACGGAGCCGAAGGCGACCAGCCCATGATGACAATCACAGCAGACTTAGGGCGGCTGGATCAGTTGCTGGGCAATTTAATGGCCAATGCGCTGCGCCACACACCGCCCGGTGGGGTCATCACACTCCGGGCCGAACCTATCCTGAGCTCAGTCGAAGTATCAATTGACGATGGCGTCCGTATCATCATACAAGACACAGGCGAGGGTATCCCTCCTGAGGATTTACCCTATATTTTCGACCGCTTCTGGCGCGGCGACCGGTCGCGCTCCCACATCGATGGGGCAGGGAGCGGGTTAGGACTGGCCATCGCCCGGCAGTTAGTGCGGGCGCACGGCGGCCGAATTGACGTCGAGAGTGAACCAGGCCAGGGGACAACGTTCACCATTGAGTTGCCGGCGGATGGAAAGTGAGAGTGTTGAAAAAAAGAACATATTAGTCAGTGCAGAAACCCGCAATAAGCGATAGCGTGGGACGTGCGCTGGGAATATTCTAGCTTTTTAACTTGAGATGGTCTATATGGTGCGGGAGCAGAGTTCCCGCACCATATAGACCATCCTTTTTTGAAGGCAGATAATCTCTTCAAAGCCCTCGTATAGTTGAATGAAAATCGATATTCGCTATAATGAGGGTGATAAGAAACATATTTGCCCATAAAAGCGTGTTCCTTTCGGCGAATGATTTCTCTTTTTCAACGCTCTCTATAATTATGTTTGATAAATAAAAAAAAGGATATTCTTAGATAAATAGCTCGCAAATTTGTCTCAAAACTACGTATATAATTAACATTAGATATCAATGTGTCGAAAGTTGATGGATCAAGATCGCATGCATTCGAACCACAGATATTTATATTTTCATATGAAGCAAGACGATCTTTAATATTAATGGATGAATACACTAAAAAAGGCGCAAATGCGAGAATGGAGACTGTATATATGGGGCGTGGGCGAAGCCCACGCCCCAGATATACCCCCTTTCCCTACTGGTGGATGCTTTTTTAAGTAGACTCATGTATGATTCTATGTAAATGAAATTAGGGAAACCCTCTTTCTTAGCCGGAATATCGAATTTAACAAGCAGGGGAACTCGATAAGGGATAGATCATGAAAGATGAAAGAGTACCAATAATTGCAAAAAAGCAAAGTTGGCGCGGATCTATCGTCGTTAGAATGTCAGTCTTATTTTTGGCGCTGGCTATTATACCAATGCTTGCTACTGCCTACTACGGCCTGTATCGTAGTCAGGCCGAGATTTCAAGTGTATCCCGTGAAAACCTAATAGAGCTATCGCATGGCACTGCCCAGCGTATTGGCCAATTGCTCATTGAGAATCAGTGCACCTCCGCCACATTGGCAGGTGAACCGCTGGCGGCGCGATTTTTAGCTGCTTCTGGAGAAGAACGCCTGGCTCTAAATGAGAATGTCTATCAGATGCTTCAGAACTTTTCCGAAACGCACCCTGATTATGATGCGCCGGGATTATTGGATGCAAACGGCATAGTAGTAGCTTCACTGGCTGAAAGCCTGGTTGGCAAGGATCGTTCATTCCGAGACTATTTTCAAGCTTCCATTCAGGGCGAGCCTTTCATTTCAGATATTCTTGTAGGACGAGGTACAGGGAGGCCGGGTGTCTTTCTCACTAACCCGGTCGTCACAACTGAGGGGGAAATCGTTGGAATTGATATCATATGGCTTAAGGGGAGTACGATCTGGAGCATTATCGATGACGTTAATGTGGGAGAGGAAGGCATTGCATATCTTGTAGACCAGGACGGCGTCATTATTGCCCATCCGAACCGTGATCTGCTCTATCATAGTCTTAGCGCGTTATCGCCGGAAGCAGCATCAATAATTTCCGAGACGATTCGTTTTGGCATACTTGAAGGCACCGATTCGCCATTAATTCCTCAAAGCCTGGGCATGGATGAACTGGCAGCCGAGTTAGCATCTGGCGCGGGTTCCGGCAGCTATGGCTACTATTCTCCGCTTGATCACCGCGATCATATGGTGGGTTATTCAAGGCTAGAGGCTACTCCATGGATAGTGGTAGTAGATCTGCCAGAAGACCAGTTCCTAGCGCCGCTGAGCCGGCTGAAATTGATGGTTTGGAGCGGTACAGGCTTTATGGCGGTCATTGCCTTGATTGTGTCTATTTTACTGGCGCATGGGATCACACAGCCGATTCGCTGCCTAACGGATGCGGCAAGCGCTGTACATAAGGGCCAACCGTTCGAGCCTTCGGATATTGAGGATGTGACTTCCGGACAAGACGAGATCGCCATCTTGGGGAGAATGTTCAGCAGCATGGTGCTT
>DAOVFE010000433.1 GCA_030673085.1 Anaerolineales bacterium
CTCCCGGTCAATCTATATGGCCCAGGGGATAATTTTAACTTGGAGACATCGCATGTCATCCCGGCCTTGATCCGCAAATGTATCGAAGCTCAGGAGCAGGGAAAGCGGAAGATTGAAGTATGGGGTGATGGTTCACCTACGCGAGAGTTTTTATATGTCGCTGATGCGGCCGAAGGCCTTTTGCTGGCAACTGAGTTCTATAACGCCAGCGATCCGGTTAACCTAGGCTCAGGACAGGAGATCCGGATAAAAGACCTCGTAGAGCTGATCGCTCGTTTAACCAGGTTTGAAGGCGAGCTTGTTTGGGATACCAGCAAGCCCAATGGTCAACCTCGAAGAATGCTGGATACATCCAAAGCAGAAAAATATTTTGGCTTCAGGGCTCAGACCACATTCGAAGAAGGCCTTCGCGAGACAATCGAGTGGTATCAGCAATATCGATTGCGGTCTAATTAAGGGAGAATCGTTGGTGAGTACGGTTGAGCTCCAAGCTCAGGATGTAACGCCTGAGTTGACGGTCATTCGTCCAACTCGCGGATGGGTAGGTTTGAATCTACGAGAGCTCTGGCATTATCGGGAGCTGATCTACTTCCTGATTTGGCGTGACATCAAAGTACGGTACAAGCAGACAGTACTTGGGGCCGCTTGGGCCATTATTCAGCCGTTTTTTACGATGGTCGTATTTGCAGTCTTTTTTGGGGCATTGGCAAAGATCCCTACCGACGGCATTCCCTATCCGATTTTTTCTTATACCGCTTTGCTTCCATGGCAGTTGCTTGAGACTGGCATCAGCAAGGCCGGTAATAGTCTGGTAGCGGGGCGAAATCTGCTGACCAAGGTATATTTCCCCCGCCTGGCAATTCCAATGGCGCCGGTGATTGCAGGTTTGATTGACTTCGCCCTTGCCTTTTTAGTCCTGATTGGGATGATGTTCTACTATGAATATTCGCCGACCTCTGCAATCTGGACTTTGCCGTTTTTCATTCTACTTACACTTATCACAGCTTTGGGGGCAGGGCTTTGGCTGAGCGCATTGAATGTCCAATATCGGGATGTTGGCTATATCATTCCCTTTATTGTTCGTCTCTGGTTCTTTTTAACTCCAATAACCTACTCTGCAAGTCTCGTCCCCGAACAGTTTCAATTGCTCTATGGGATCAATCCGATGGTTGGCGTAGTGGAAGGTTTCCGCTGGGCAATGCTTGGCATTGGCGATCCTCCTTCGATATTGATAGGAGTTTCGGCGATTATATCCTTATTACTATTAATATCCGGCGCCTATTACTTCCGGCGCATGGAACGCACATTTGCGGATGTGGTGTAGCTGATGAGTGATATTGCCATCCGGGTGGAGGATCTTGGAAAGCAATACCGGATCGGTCAGAATCTGACCGGATACCGGACGTTGCGGGATACATTGGTTGATCTGGCGCATGCGCCTTTTCGCCGGCTTTCATCTGTAATACGCGGTCAATCTGATCATTCGAGTCCCGAAACCATATGGGCGTTACGGGATATATCTTTTAAAGTGCAGCGCGGTCAGGTATTAGGGGTAATTGGCCGCAATGGAGCGGGGAAGAGCACGCTGCTTAAGCTCCTGTCGCGAGTAACAGAGCCGACGGAAGGCTTCGCTGAAATCTATGGTCGAGTTGGCTCGTTATTGGAAGTTGGAACAGGATTCCATCCTGAACTTACCGGCCGTGAAAATATCTACCTCAACGGCGCTATCCTGGGGATGAAGCGAGCTGAGATCGAGC
>DAOVFE010000207.1 GCA_030673085.1 Anaerolineales bacterium
TGGGTATTCCCAATAGTAGCTGAGGCATGACTAAGGTGGGTCCATTTTCGATTGCCACTTTTTGCTTAGGTGGGTCCAATTTAGATTATCATTAACACCCCCATTATGGCTTTTTCCTTAGAAGAAGGGGCTGTCCCAAAAGGCAGGTCGGTGGGGAGCTAGCCCAATTGCACTGAGTAAATTTGTCGCGAAGTGGGGGGGGTATTCTTGTTTATAACAGATTCTGGCTCATTGGTGGGGATGATAATCGCGATTTTCGACTTTTCAGACAGCCCCTTCTTCACTTGCCGAAATGATGGTGTATATGGGGAGGAAGCGGAGCTTCCACCCCATATACACCATACTCTTTTATGGTCAAATATGTTTTTCAACATCCTCATCCCTATCAAATTAAACTACAAATTGCAGCTAGCTGAGGCGAGATCATTGCTCGCAAGATTTAAAGCCTGCGCCCGTCAGAATAATCACAACTGGGTCTTTTAAAAGATCCTGAGTCTTTTGCAGCGCAGACCAAACAACCGCCGAGGTTGGCTCAACATAGAAACCGAGCTGCCTCAGCGATCTACGACCCCTAATAATATCCATCTCCTCCACTGCCACAGTCATGCCGCCTGAGCTTTTAATCGCCGCCAACACTTCTCTTCCACGGGGGGGATGCTGGATTCGAATCCCTTCAGCTATGGTTTCGCCTTCCCGAACGCCGGCTATTGAATCCTCACCTGCCATATAAGCCTTCCAAATCGGCGCACAAGACCTCGTCTGAACGGCAACCAATTGGGGAACCGATTGGATGATGCCGGCTTCGGCTAGAGCCCTGAAGCCGCGATTGATCCCTAGCAGTAGAGAGCCATGCCCCACAGGTATAATGATTGCTCCTGGCGCTCGTCCTAATTGATCTACAATCTCGAATGCTATCGTCGCAAAGCCGGCTATTCCATGCGGCAGATATACATGGCTGGCATAAACCATGCCTTTCTCCGCTTCTTCAGCCACCGCATCCGCAGCGGCCGAGCGCGGACCTTCTACGCAGACAAGTTCCGCCCCATAGGCCTCAATTTGCATCCGCTTTGGCCCAGAGGTAGATGAAGGAATGAATATCCTCGCCCGGATCCCAGCCCGCGCAGCGTACGCGGCAAAAGACGCCCCCGCATTACCCGAGGAATCCTCCACAGCTTCACTAACCCCCGCCGACGCCAGCGCGCTCACCAAAACCATGCTTCCCCGATCTTTGAAGGAACCAGTAGGATTTAAAAATTCACACTTTGCATATATCTTTCTACCACCGCTGTCAAAAGAAACCAGCGGCGTATTCCCCTCTCCCAGACTGATTAACGAGGATTTGGCGGGAAGCGGGAATATATCTTTATACAGATCCAATCCACGAGATCGAATATCCCGATTAATACCAGGGTCATACCGAATTGGCTGTGCGAAGTCATAAATTCCGCCACAATACGGACAATGATGGGGCAGCCCTTCTAGGGGGTATGAATGATGACAGGATCTGCATTCAAACGGCCATAACCAACCATCAGGCAAAAAACGTTCTATCTGTTTTCTTTCAGCCATGATCCTCCTTCATTGATTAAAATCACTTATCCGTCCGACCTTCACTACACCAGACATGCTCCTTTCATCTATATCAATTCTTTTGTTGCGAAATCATATCGACAAAGGCAAGGGTTTGCCATAATGCAATCTCAAAAGTCAACATATGATTATCTGTTAGTTTAACAGGTAAGCCATAACCTCGCTCGCTTGGCCCTTCGCCATATATCACATTAACAGCCATCCCATAATTTATTAGCTCTCCGCAATCCTCACAAATGGCATTATGAGAGTGCTGAAAAAGAGAAATCATTTGCCGGTGGGACGGTATATATAGGGCGTGGGCTTCACCCACATCCCTTATATACCGTCTCTTTTCTCGCATTTGAGTTTTTTTCAGTACAATCATATTAAATAATTGACTTATTCAAGTATCCCGTTCCCCCTGATACGATAGAATATCCGACTATAAATGAGGCCATTTTGCGACGATTTCGGTAATGATAAGTATAATCGCACGGGAAATCGAAGTAATTATGGATACCCTAGTGAAAAGGCTATTTGCTTTAGCATTGGTTAATACCACACCTTGACAGCCTAATCAGGCCTGCTATAATTTTAACTCCTGCCCAAAAGGCAGGCTGTATTTTGTCAACCAGCAGGAGTGTACTAATGCCACCACTTCCGAAGAGAAAAATATCAAAAGGTCGCCGTAATCGTCGACGCGCGCATGATGCCCTCAAGAGTCCACATTTGATTATCTGCACCAATTGTGGTGAAAAGCATCTTCCCCATCGAGTTTGCCCTAGTTGCGGGCATTACAACGGACGTGAAGTTATAGAAATCGAGCGCGGCTGAGCAGTTTCCCCGGGCTATGGACAAATGCAGCCCTGCATGTACCTATTCCGATCAAAACGAGCGGCATCGGCATGATTCTTTTACCCCATTTCATCGGGCCAGCCGCCAGGTATTAACACGGGTCATAAAAAACGGATTCATGGGGAAGAAGCATTCTCAAGGTGACTGCCTTTCCAGAGGGCTTGGCCAGAGCATCCAACCAGATTGGCGCTGTTCAATTTTCCTTTTTTATATGCCATATCAACCAATGCCAACTTACATAGTCTTTGAAATATCGAATAAACGAAAACGGCAACTTCGCCCCCCGTATCCTTCCCCTCCGGGAACCACATTGGCTATCAGCCTCGGCCGTCAAACCGACACTTTTATACACCCCTTTCACTTCTTCCCAGCATCTGGGAAAAAACAACCTAAAGAAGGAAATCTCCCCCACACTTCCAATCTACATAAATGCTGTCCGCGGGAGTTCTTATTCCTCAACGGCCAAGGATTGGCTTTGGAGATTCCAAGAGAGACATTACCTTTCTTGATGCGCCCGATTCATCCAGTCTCGAACGAAATAACAGCCCAAATGCCGGCTGTCTTTGGAGCTATCTATGTCTGACTCTCCAGCTTCAGCGGACTCTAAAGGCAGTCGCATCCGAAGATACATCTTTTTCATCGCCCTGCTGCTCCTCTTTATATTTATCTTTACCCGCCTTAGCGAAGTCGAGGAAGTCGCCGATAGCATGCAGCAGGGCGATTGGCGCTGGCTCGGATTAGCTCTCCTCGCACATTTTATATCACTGGTAAACGTCGGCGTATCCCTTCACGTCATCTACCATCTGCTCGGTGTGGAAGAGTCATTTATTCGATTGACGGTTCTTTCAATAACCGCAAATTTCCTGAATGCAGTTGCACCTACAGCCGGTATTAGCGGCATGTCAGCCTTCCTTGAAGACGCACGGCAAACCGGCCATAATCCGGGCCGGGTAACCACGGCGATGGCGCTATATGCTCTCTTCGACTACTTTTCTATCCTTTTCATGCTAGCCCTTGGATTGATTGCCTTATTCCGCCGCAATCAACTCACTACCACAGAAATCATCGCCTCGCTGATTTACGTTCTGCTGGTAATATCGCTGGTGACTATTCTTTATCTGGGTATGCGATCCGAAAAAAAGCTGCATCAGTTTCTGGGCTGGCTGAGCCGTTTCGGAAATAAGGTCTCAAATTTAATTATTCATAAAAACCTTTATGATGCAGAACGCGCCTATAAATTCGTCCATGAATTTGCCCATGATATCAACGAAGGATTGAGAGAAGTACGTCATTCCCCAAACGGGTTGATCCTCCCCGTCTTTCTGAGCCTTACAAATAAAATATTTCTGGTAATGGTCCTCGCCTTCATCTTTCTAGCTTTCGGTCAACCGATCACCTTAGGTACATTAATCGGCGGCTGGAGTATCGGGTACCTCTTCCGTATTGTCTCCCCGATACCCACCGGCCTTGGCTTTGTCGAAGGAGCTATGACGCTAACTCTGACCTCTCTTCGAGTTTCATTCGCTAACGCCGTGGTTATCACTCTCGCCTACCGCGGCATCACATTTTGGGTCTCTCTTGGCTATGGGTTGATTGCATTTCGGTTTCTTAGCCGGAGCAGACGGAGCCGTTCCAGCAAGAAAAATCTCCTCCTGCCTGAAGAAAAACCATCCAAGCAATTTTGCGAAAATGATACTGCTGAGAATTCCAATCCGGCCGAACCCAAGACATAATTTATGGCCATCCTGATCCAGGTTCCCCTATTGTCATCGTCTTATTGCATCCTCTCTCTTCCAGCGCTAATATCACTAATGGCATCCCCTAGTACAATTCCATGATATATGACCCGAGTCCACTGAAAAAAGCAGCC
>DAOVFE010000067.1 GCA_030673085.1 Anaerolineales bacterium
GTAGAGAGCTGGCCCAATTGCACTGAGTAAATTAGTCGCGAAGTGGGGAGTTTATGCTTGATTATTACAGAATCTGGCTCATTGGTGGGGATGATAATCGCGATTTTCGACTTTTCAGACAGCCCCTTCTTCTAAGGAAAAAGCCATAAATGAGGTCGGTAGCTCCCAAACCCGCACTTTCCACTCATCCCCACAGCAAGTTGTTGGGTTTCCTGGCTTTTTCCCATGATTCCTCTCTTCTTCAACACTCTCTTTACTCCAACATGCTAAAGGATTGAGGTTAGAATTATATTAAGGAAGCTCATGAGAAATTGCGCTGCTTGATAAGGCACAAGCTGAAAAATGGTTGATCATTGGCAATTTGACGATTTGTAAGTAGGATTAGTATGTGAATATACAAGGCACGAAACCCTGCGCCGAGATAATTTTTATCTGCTACTTACAGCATATTGCTTGTGTTGCCTGCTATAATGGATTCTCCAGGACGGAGTTTAACGAAGCATGATGAACGAATCAGGTACCGATAGACCAGCTTCCACTTCAAATGCGGTTGGGCGGCAGGTTGTGCGCTATATAAGTGTCACCTTGATCATTTCAGCCGTCCTGGCCACAGTATTCACCAGTTGGACGCCAGCCAGCCTCAGACCGAATGAACTTGCGGCAGGGCTGATGGCGGCTGTAGGAAGCAATGCGACCGATAAACCCGCGGCAGGACTGGAGACTGAAGCGGCAGATGATGGTCGTAAGATTAAGATCGGAATCGTGGCCGGACATTCGGGACTCAATCCTGAAAGCGGTCTTCCTGATCCGGGAGCAGTTTGCCCGGATGGGCTGACTGAGGCCGAGGTTAACAAGACGATTGCCGAATTGACGGTTCAAGGGCTAGAGGCGGCGGGATTTGAGGTTGAGCTTCTTGAGGAATTTGATTCAAGATTACCCGGCTATAAGGCAGTAGCTTTGGTTTCGATCCATGCCGACGTCTGCTTGTGGATAAATGAAGAAGCTACCGGATATAAGGTGACATCGGCTCTCGATACGGCGATTCCTGATCGGGCACAGAAGTTAGTGTCCTGCATTGTGGATCGATATGGCCGGGCGACCGGCTTGCAATTTCATCCCGGCAGTGTCACTCGGGACATGACTGAATATCACTCATTCTACGAAATCAATAGCCAGACGCCGGCGGCTGTTATTGAGACGGGTTTTCTTTATCTAGATCGGGAGTTCCTTACCCAGTCTCCAGAGAAAGCAGCGCAGGGTATTGTCGAAGGTTTGCTGTGCTACATAAATAACGAACCGATTAATTTATCGGGAAGTGAATGAATGTGACACCATTTGAATCGATTGATTATCGAGGGCTTCTCAGGTCCGCTAGATCGGCTTTAGAGCAGGGCGACCGCGAAAAAGCCAGGCAACTGGCGCAACGCGCAGCTCAAATCGCGCCGCATGCGGAGGAGCCATGGCTGTTTTTAGCTGCGGTTACAGATGCACAAACTGGTTTAACTTACGTCACTCGAGCTCTGGAAATCAACCCAAAAAGCCAAACTGCGCGCAAAGCCTTGCGCTGGTTAATTCGCCGTCTGCCGTCTGATGCCCGTAGTCAAATTGTGAGTCGGCTTCGGCTGCCAGAAGACCTTCTTCCTCAGGTAGTTCCTCTGGAGGCTATCACAACCCGGAGATTATTCTCTCCGCTGATGTTTATCGGCGCGCTGGTTATAGCCCTTGGCATGGCGATCTGGGCTGGCTATCAGCCTGCCGTAGCCCATAGGCAAAGAGTTGCAGCCGCGCCTTTGCCAAAGGCCAGTCTGACGCCGACTCCAACCAATACCCATACTGCTACACCTACATCGACGCCAACACTTACTCCAACACCAACCAAAACCCCCACCACAACAATCACGCCTACAAAGCGCCCGAAAGTATCCTGGACGTATAGTCAGGACATTAATGAACTAGCGGATGAAGGATATTGGATAGATGTCGATCTTAGTGAGCAAAAAGTCGTAGCGTATGATCGCATCGAACCGGTTGCTTCATTTATTGTATCGACGGGCGTAGTGTCCTATCCTACGCTGACAGGGCAGTTCCGCATTTGGGGCAAGTTCCGGGCGTCTGACATGTCTGGCCCAGGATATTTCTTGCCGGATGTTCCCTATTCGATGTATTACTACAAGGGCTATGCACTGCATGGCACCTACTGGCATCATAACTTTGGAACGCCAATGAGCCATGGATGCATAAATCTGCGTACGGAAGATGCAGCCTGGCTGTTTGAATTTGCATCGGTGGGGACGATGGTGAATATCCATCCTTAGGAATCCGGTGAAGAATTCATGTTCCTGAGGGCGTTCCCCTACTCAGGTCAATACATATGCTGCCTTTGTGGGATTGCTGTACGCTCTTGGTGAAATTCCAGGACCATTTTAAGAGAATAGCATCGAATAAACGCCTTTGAGGAAATACTCTGGCAGAATTCATGCGTTGATAGAAGCGAATGAGTCAATTATAAAAAGAAAGTGACTATGGCGAATGATCAGCTTTTGAACAATAGGCTAACCCGGCGGGGTTTCATGCGCCTTTCAGCTCTAGGGCTGGCAGCGGCAGGATTGCCGGTTAACTGGCTGCGCACAGAGATTAAATGGCCAGGCCTAAGACTGGGGCGGGTTCTCAATGCGACCGCCGCCATTTATGAGCGACCATCATTTGACAGCCTAAAAGTGAAAACCTTCTGGCGCGATCAATTAATAGACCTAGTTGGCACGACCATCGGAGATGGTATACCAGAACATAACCGGGTATGGCATGAAGTTGATAAGCTTGGATTTGTTCACTCTTCCTCCATCCAGCCTGTAGGTAATTTCCCCAATGAACCGCAAATGGTGATTCCGGAATCTGGGATGCTGATGGAGGTCACTATTCCCTATGCGGATGCGAATCGAAAACCGCGTATGGATGCCGAGAGAGTCTACCGCTTCTACTATCACACAACATATTGGATCGACGGGATTAGCCGAGATATAAACCTGAACCAATGGTATCGCATCATCGATGATAAGCTAGATTATCATTATTATGCACGGGCCGAGGGGTTCAGGCCTATTCGGCAAGATGAAATTGCGCCGATATCGCCCGAAGTCCCATTAGAAGAGAAACGAATAGAGGTGAGCCTATCCAGACAATTGGTTCATTGCTATGAGAGAGAAAGGCTTGTCTTTACAAGCCGGATTTCCACAGGAGAGGAGTTATCAGAAGGTGATCATGAGACCGAGAAAGGTGACTTCATTACATTTCGAAAGCGACCATCACGTCATATGTCTATAGGGCGTCGGGCAGGAGGTTTCGATTTACCCGGCGTTCCATGGGTGATTTACATTACCGAAAAAGGGGTTTCATTTCATGGAACCTACTGGCATAATGACTTTGGCGTTCCTCGAAGCCATGGGTGTATTAATATGCCTACCAGGGCGGCCAAATGGTTATTTCGCTGGACTCAACCAATTGTTCCTCTGGCTGAACAGGAAGTCCGGGAGGATTATGGGACCAGGGTTGAAATCAGGAGTTAGCGGCTGAGAATGAGCTGAGGATTTAGATATATCTAAGGTGTCAGCTGCACAGTAGAAAACGAAAGTCTAGAGCATTTAAGGCCATGTTTGGTTAGGCCACATCGATGTAGAGAGACTGTTGAGCGAAATTTGCTATTAGGCGAGTTCTGGCAAGTGAACGAGAATAGCAGATTATGGCCAGGTATGAGAGCTAGATTCAACAAGATCAAGGATTCTTCCCATATCTTGCTGACGCGTGGTTAAATATATAATGAGTCCACTGAAAAAAGCATCCATCAGTAGGAAAATGCCTATCTCGCATTTGGGCTTTTTTCAGTGAAATCATATAGTGAATGGCTACATTCCTAATAGCATTAAGATCAGCAGGGCTATTAATCTCATGTCAAGTTGAAGAGTCCAATGATATCATCTCTGAAATGGCTGGAAAAGAAGAGGTAGCACTTGATGGCACATAAGCATCTTTTTGCCGGTTTGGTCGTGGATGAATATGGAAACCCAGTGGATTCCGTATTCGTGGGCAAGGAGGCTTTCTATGTTGTTGACGACAAGGGTTTTCGGCGTCACATAGATAGCGAATATATCGATCGCCAAGTGCTCGCTCATATCTGGGAGATGATCCGGGGGCATGAAGAGCTGATCAGTGAGGGGGCAATGAAGATGATTGGGCAAGAGGACATCTTCACTAAGGCAATGATCGAAACCTCGCTTAAGAATATTGATGCCCAGTCGGAAGCTATCATTGAACAAGGCATTCCTGAAGACACACGCACGTGGCTAGGAATGGTTGGATTTAGGGTCGCAATTGATGTTCACGGTAATGTGCTGAAGGTCGAGCAGCCAGGAATTGAGGATGGCGAAATGGATTAGCAGCGATTACACTTGCCGTTGCTATTAGCAAAGCGCCCGAGCGATCATCTCTTTACGATAATATATATCTTATGCGGTATTACTACTGGTCTAATGTTGCTATAGTAAAAATTTTATGAGTGTTAGAAACATAAGGATAATCTGGTGAATATTTCTGGCGATATTCTTGACGTAAATGAAGCAACTTTCGAGGTCGAAGTGCTGCTCCGATCGCATGAAGTCCCGGTTGTAGTCGATTTCTGGGCGCCCTGGTGTAGACCGTGCCAGCTTCTGAGCCCAATTCTTGAACGTCGTGCGATTGAAGCAGGCGGTGCTTTCAGGCTTGCCAGGGTTGATGTAGATCAGAGTCCAAGTCTGGCGATCCGTTATGGAGTGCAGGGTATCCCGGCGGTAAAAGCCTTCCGTAATGGAGAAGTGGTTTCTCAATTCGTTGGCCAACAACCAGATTCAATGGTGCGCCGTTTCCTAGAAGAGCTAGCGCCGAGCGAAAAAGAGCGAGCCGTTCAGGATGCGAAAAGCCTTCTTGCCACTCGCCATTGGATGGAAGCCGAACAGGTATTTCGCGAAGTTTGGGACTTAGACGAAACGAATGCTGAAGCCGCACTAGGTTTGGTCAAGAGTCTGCTCATACAGGGTAAAGGAGACGAAGCACTAAGTGTTTTCAAGCATTTTCCGCCGAGCAATCAGTGGGCGATTGCCGAGAGTCTAATGCCGCTGGCCAAGTTCCTGGCCGAAGTCGAGCGCGGCAAAGTAAATCTTAATGAAAACCAACCAGAGGCCCAGTATCATCAGGCGGCTCGGCTGATCGCGCGCGGTAATCTAGCGGCGGCAATGGATGGGCTGCTAGAGATTCTGCGCCAGGATAAGAATTACCGCAAGGGTGAAGCGAAGCAAGTAATGGTCGCCCTATTTTCGCTCATGGGCGATGATGATCCATTGATGCGGAAATATCGTAGCGAGCTGGCATCGATATTATTCTAATTGATTTGATGAGTATTTCGAGAGCCCGAATAAGTGCCGGGCTCTTTTTTTATGGATGATGGTTTCAACCGGCTAAAGCCTTAAGGCCATATCCAAGACGGAGAATAGGCTTTAACCGGATAACTATGTTGGATTGTGGTAAGATTCGGCGCTTGACCATGGATAGACGGTATCGGTCGATTGATATGACGGATTCTAATTACAAGGAAGACAAGTGGACTGGAATAGCAATTTAAACGGGAAGAGACCGGTAGAAGTAACACTTAGCCGGGATCTGGACCTGTTTACAATTACGATGATTGGCCTTGGCGGAATGATTGGCGCCGGTATTTTTGTTTTGACTGGAATTGCTGCCGGCGTAGCAGGACCAGCGCTGATTCTAGCGTTTCTTCTTAACGGAATTGTTACTTCTTTCACGGCAATGTCGTATGCGGAACTCGGATCGGCGTTCCCCGAAGCGGGTGGCGGCTACTTATGGGTAAAGGAGGCTCTCGGCGGGGTTCAAGGATTCCTTGCCGGTTGGATGAGCTGGTTTGCGCACGCTGTGGCCGGCAGCTTGTATGCGCTTGCATTCGGCCATTTTATTGCCGAATTATGTTCAGAACTGGGGCTTTACGCGTTTGGACTCGATAATGAGTTGATTTCCAAAGCGTTCATGACTCTGGTCATCATATTCTTTACCTATATTAACTATCGTGGAGCTTCCGAGACTGGATCGATCGGCAATATTGTCACAATAACCAAGGTGGTAATTCTGGCAATTTTTGTCCTTTTTGGGGTTCTTGCTATATGGCAAGGGCCTGATTGGATTAGTCGCTTTACAGCCGACTTTATGCCCTACGGAATGAAGGGCCTGCTTGTGGCGATGGGCCTGACATTCATCGCTTTTGAAGGATATGAAATAATTGCTCAATCGGGCGAAGAAGTTATTAACCCGAAACGCAATATCCCGCGTGCCATTTTCATGGCGATTGGGATTGCAGTGGTGATCTATATCCTGGTGGGAATTGCTGCTATTGGCGCCACTACCCCGCCTGCGGGAATGAGTGTTTGGGAGTACCTCGGATCTAAGAAAGAGATCGCAATTGTTGAAGTAGCACGGATGACCTTTCCATGGGGAATCGGGGGGATTGTATTACTGATCAGCGGCATTGCATCAACGATGTCGGCCTTGAATGCTACTACCTACTCCTCCTCGCGGGTTTCATTTGCAATGGGCCGTGATCATAACCTGCCGGGCTTTTTCGCTAAGATTCACCCGGAACGACATACTCCACAGTGGGCAGTGGCATCCTCGGGAATCCTGATGATGACGATAGGCTGGTTGCTTCCGCTTGAGGATGTGGCCGCAACGGCTGACATCATGTTCTTGATGCTTTTCATGCAGGTCAATATCGCGGTGATGATATTGCGTCATAAACGCCCGGATCTTGATCGAGGTTTTAAAATCCCCTTGTTTCCGGTAATCCCAATTATTGCTATTATCACCACCAGTTTTTTGGCGATTTACTTGTTCAGTTTCAGCCCAATCGCCTGGTATTTTGGCATCGCCTGGGTCGTAATTGGGCTGCTGGCCTACTACATGTACTTTTCCGCGATTGAGGCGATGGAGAAACCTAAAGAGATCTTAATGGAAGAGGTTCTAGTGGGACGGGATTTTTCAGTCTTGGTTCCAGTGGCCACTATTGAAGAGGCGCATATTTTGGGATCGATCGGAGCAATGATTGCCCAGGCTTATCAAGGAGAGATACAGGCACTCCATGTCGTTAAAGTCCCGCGTCAATTAACGCTGGGAGTGGGACGGCTGTTCTTGAAAGAAGGAAGAGCATGTCTCGAAGGGATAATTCAAGAAGCGAAGGTGCGCGATGTACCGGTGCACACGATTATTCGGCTCGGGCGCAACGTGGCTGACGCGATTCGCAGCACCGTGATTGAGAATCTCCCTAACTTGGTTGTACTGGATTGGCCAGGATATACCAACACTACAGGACGGTTCTTTGGTTCAGTGATCGATCCAATTGTCGACAATCCGCCCGCGGATGTTGCTGTTGTTCGTTATCGGAGCCGACGTCCAATCCGCCGGATACTGGTTCCTGTGGACGGCGGCCGGAATAGCCGGCAGGCAGTTAAAATCGCGGTTGCAATAGCAGGGGTCTGTGAAGACACCCCGGCATCCATTACCCTTCTTTATATCCTTCCCGTCGGAGCTCATGATCGCCATAAAGTCCGAGGCCGGCAGATTATTGATTCTGTATTGGAAGGCAACGACTATGAGTGGATCGAAGCCAAGTTAGTCGAAGGAGACAGTCTTGCTGATACAGTAATCAAGCAAAGCAAAGAATTTGATCTGATCGTGCTGGGCGCTACAGAGGAGCCGCTTTTCAAGAATCTGGTGATTGGGCCGACTCCAGAGCGAATTGCACGTC
>DAOVFE010000106.1 GCA_030673085.1 Anaerolineales bacterium
GTTGTAGTAGAAGCTCCAGAAGGAAGCGGCGCCTTGATTACAGCCGATTTTGCCGCCGAACAAGGAAGAGAAGTATTTGCAGTGCCAGGAAGCATCTACAATCGGGCGAGTCGAGGAACAATAAGGCTAATAAAGGCGGGAGCAAATCCAATGCTATCGCCAGAAGATGTGCTTGAAGCATTAAATATGGAGCTTGTCGTAAGGCAGGATGAAGTAGTTGAGTCCTTACCCGAAAACAAGACTGAGCGGCGCATCTTAGAAGCTCTTTGCGCAGAGCCAATCCATGTGGATGAATTACAGATTCGTTGCGGGGTGCCTGCAGCGGAGATCTCGGCAACGCTGGCCTTGCTTGAACTGAAAGGGAGGGCCCGGCAGGTCGGAGGAATGTGTTACGTTCGAGTGAGAGAAAAGAAAGCAAGCTATTCGGTGGAATGATGACTAACAAATATTATGGCGTAATCATGGCAGGTGGTGGAGGAACAAGGCTCTGGCCGCTTTCGCGGCGTAAGAGGCCAAAACAGACACTCAACCTTATTGGTGAACGAACCCTTTTCCAGATTGCAGTCGATCGTATACTGCCTCTAATTCCGGCAGAAAGAATTATGGTGGTAACGGTTGCTGGGCAGGCGGATATACTTCAGCAACAATCGCCGGAGATCCCACGAGAAAACTATCTAATTGAACCAATGCCACGAGGTACGGCATCGGTCATTGGGCTGGCAGCCACAGTAATGGCGCATCGTCATCCTAAATCAATAATGGCTTGCCTTACCGCCGATCATTACATTACCAACGTTGATATCTTTCGCTGCTTACTTCAGGCTGCCTATGACGTCGCTAGTGATGGCAATTTGGTTACTCTTGGCATCACGCCCACCTATCCATCGACTGGGTTTGGGTATATTCAGCGAGGCGAGCTGCTAGGAAAATATCGAGAACATAAGGTATATCGTGTAAAGGGGTTTAAAGAAAAACCATCGCTTGATATTGCAGAGAGATATCTTGCGGATAGATCATATGCATGGAATTCCGGCATGTTTGTCTGGAAAACGACACAGATTTTAGAAGAAATCGAGCGCCAAATGCCGGATCTCTACCGGAGGCTTATGGATATTAAAGAGGTTCTTGGCAACGAGCGAGAGCAGAAAGTAATAAGACGAGTGTGGGATGGATTGGCATCTGAGACGATTGATTATGGTGTGATGGAAGGCGCACGGGATGTCGCTGTTATAACTGCTGATGATCTTGGGTGGTGGGATATTGGGGGGTGGAATCGATTCTGGGATATTATGAAGTTGGATGACGACGGTAATCTGGTAAGAGCTGATAAGACATTAATGCTTGATACTCGAGAAACATTGATTTTCCAAAATCGTGAGACGAAAAAAGAAGAATCAAGTGCACGTATGATTGCGACGCTCGGAGTAAAGAATTTAATAATTGTCGATACGCCCGATGTACTTTTGATATGTCCGCGTAATAGAGCCGAAGAAATCCGTAAGCTGGTAGCATCACTAAGAGAAAAAGGGGATGAACAATATCTATAGTAGGAGTAGTTAGTGGAAGCATATTGCATGAAGTGTAAAGAAAAACGGACTATTAACAATCCGCAACCAACGTTTACTGCTAGCGGTACACCGGCAACGATGGGTGTATGTCCTGTCTGTGGAACGCGGCTATATCGAATGGGTAAAACTGAAGCTCATGCGGGACTTGTGCCGCCGGAGGTCAAGCCTCGATCGCGTAGCAATAAAGCAAAGAAAGGAAACCTTAAGCGCAAGGGATGTCTAGTGATTGTCGAGTCGCCGGCGAAGGCACGAACGGTAGGGCGATATCTCGGAAAGGGATACACTGTATGTGCATCGATCGGGCATGTGCGTGATCTCCTTCGATCTAAATTATCAGTAGATGTGGAAAATGATTTTAAGCCGCAATATCGAGTGCCTAACGATAAGCGCAAGATTGTAAAAGCAATCAAAGCAGATGCGGCCAAAGCGAAGGAAATATACCTCGCGACCGATCCTGATCGCGAGGGCGAGGCGATTGCCTGGCATTTAATGGAAGCGGCCGAGATTGAGCCAGGGCGGGCACGTCGGGTTGTATTTCACGAGATCACTCGATCGGCAATTGAGAAGGCATTTGAGAATCCACGTTCGATTGATATGAATTTGGTAGATGCTCAGCAAGGTAGGCGAATCCTAGACCGGCTAGTTGGCTATAATCTCAGTCCTTTATTATGGGCAAAAGTTCGAGGGCATTTATCGGCTGGAAGAGTACAATCTGCGGCTCTGCGTATCATAGTTGATCGTGAACGTGAAATTAGCGACTTTATTGCTGAGGAATATTGGACGATCGATGCTGAATTCTTGCAGCCGGAAAATCCACCGGCCTTTAAAGCTAGAATGATTCAAATAGATGGCGAATCTTCCAAGCCATCATCGAAGGCAGTAATAGACGAGTTGCTAAAGGAATTGGGGAAAGAAAAGTTTCAAATCTCTAAAGTTAAACGAGGAAGCAGACAGCGAAAGCCGGGTGCGCCATTTACGACGAGTACATTACAGCAGGATGCATCACGGCGACTGGGTTATACTGCTCGACGCACAATGGCAATTGCCCAGCAGCTTTATGAGGGAATTAATCTAGGAGAAGGTGGTCCGAGCGGTCTTATCACATATATACGCACCGATTCGACTCAAGTATCGATTCAGACGCAGGCTGCGGCCAGAGAGGTAATCAAGACTCTATTTGGTGAAATCTATTTACCAGAAAAGCCGCCTATCTATAAAACTCGAGCTCGTGGCGCGCAGGAAGCGCATGAAGCAATCCGGCCGACCTCTGTTGATCGATCGCCGAAGGATATTCAAGGTTTTTTGAGCAGGGAGCAATTCAAGCTCTATTCACTGATTTGGAAGCGCTTCGTTGCATCGCAAATGAAGCCGGCCGTTTATGACACGCTCACGATAGAAGTCGAGGGAAAATCTACTGAACATTTCACTTTATTCAGAGTGTCTGCGTCCAGCATTCGTTTTGCTGGCTTTTTAGAAGTCTATGGCGACAAACTGTCAACAAATGGGCGAGATTCGAAGAATGGGCGAAATGTTGAGAACGGTCAAAAGAATGGAAGAGAAAAATTAGAAGCCCATATGGCGCAATTGCCGGACTTAGCGATTGGTGATTTGGTAATACTGGAAGAGCTTTATCCCGAGCAGCATTTCACACAGCCTCCGACGCGTTATACTGACGCCACTTTAATAAAGACGCTTGAAGAGTATGGAATTGGGCGACCTTCAACTTATGCTCCTATCCTCACAACGATTCAGCAGCGTGGATATGTCGAGCGGCAGAGAAAGAATCTAGTTCCAACCGAGATTGGAATCACCGTTAACGATCTCATTGTTGGGCATTTCGCCGATGTCGTAGATTTACAATTCACAGCGCGCATGGAAAATGAATTTGATGAAATAGCCAATGGCAAACGGTCGTGGGTTGAAGTCATAAGAGCGTTTTATGGTCCCTTCGAAGAGGAATTAAGGCGTGCAGTTGAACAGATGCCGGAAATGAAAGCCGAGCCCGTAAAAATTGATCGTAATTACCCAAAATGCAAAAATCCGCTGGTGATTCGTCATGGCCGTTATGGCAAATTTATCGGATGCTCTAATTTCCCGGAATGCCATTACACAGAGCCTTTGCTGGAAAAGATCGGCGTTTCTTGCCCAAAATGCGGAGGGGAAATCATTAAGCGCAGAACACGTAAAGGCCGAATATTCTATGGATGTGAGAGCTATCCAAAATGTGATTTTACTAGCTGGAAACGTCCATTAGTGCAGAATTGCCCGGAATGTGGCGGGATCGTGGTGGCCGAAAATAAATCAAAGGTGCGATGTTTAAATTGCGGATCGAATTTTGATATATCAGAAATTGAGGAGAAAGATGCTGAGACGGCATAAAACCTGCAACTAAATAATAGTTGAATTACCTGGTTGAAAAGAATACAATTTTATAGAATAGAAGGCGTATTGATAATCAGCGAGATAAAGCATACCAAGAAATGAGGGGCTATGGACAAAAAAGAGATTATTTTGGAAAAATATAAATGGATATTGCCGGTCCTGGCCCTAATAGTGGGGCTAGGTATCGGACTTGTTGTTGCATGGGTTATCATACCGGTCGAATACGTTGATGCTACGCCAGGGCATTTGCGAGAAGACTTGAGGGTGGATTACCTGAGGATGGCTATTGATTCGTACTCGGTGAACAAGGAAGCAGGACTGGCCGTAAGTCGCTATGATGAGCTGGGCGAATATTCAAAAGCAACTCTTGAGCAAGTTGGAGCCGATCCGAAATCGGTAAGCACAACTGCGATTCAAAATTACCGTGCAGTTGTAGAAATATTTCAACCAGAAGCGACGGAGACAGGGGGCGGTACGGAAACGGCGAATACTGGCACTATAGAAACAAGCTCGCCCACACAATATCTTATTCCCGTATGTGGCGTGACAATTGTTCTTGGAATTCTATTTGCCGGTGCGCTCTTTCTTCGCAATCGGCAAAAAGAGAGCAAGGGAAAAACTGTTGGAAAACGTACGAGAGAAGAAAAGAGTTCGCTAGATTCGAGTGAATTAGATGCTCGCTTCGGAAATAGGCTCGCACCCAATGAGCCGTTTGCTACATTCCGAACAATTTATACAATTGGAGACGATCTATATGATGATTCGTTCAGCATCGAAGGACCAAGTGGAGACTTCCTGGGTGAATGCGGGGTAGGAATTGGCGATATCATTGGAACGGGAGAGCCAAAGAAAGTATCGGCTTTTGAAGTATGGCTCTTTGACAAGAACGATATTCAAACTGTAACGAAAGTAGTGATGAGTAAGTATGCCTATAACGATGAAGAGACATTGAATAGACTTGCGGCAAAGGGCGATCCAGTGATAGCCGTAAATGGCGGCGTAATCGAACTTGAGACTGCGTCTCTAAGAATTGAAGCGCGGATAGTTGATTTGATTTATGGGCAAGGGGCTTTGCCATCAGAAAGCTTCTTCGAGCGCGTTACGATGGAGGTTGTGGCATTGCCACGGATTGAACTAGGATAGTGTAATGGTTAAATTAAGATGAATTAGAGAGTTATAGACAAGGTATAGAAGCAAGGTTGGTGCACCTAGCCAATAAATTATTAAACCTAAAAAATAGATGCGGGAAGAACAATATTGTCCTTCCCGCATCTATGATATTTTATGCTGGCATTATGAATAAAATAACTGGACGGGATGAGACCGGCAATTATACTATGCCGTCGGCAAATGATTTCTCTTCTTCAATACTCTCAGATAGCATAACGACGAAAAGTTATAAAAAAAAATAAGCGAAAGTGCAGATGAATCGATGAATCAACGAATATCAAGGATTTTTATTTCGATTTTGCCGCTAGGTGTTTCGACACATGCAGTATCGTCAGCTTTTTGTCCCAAGAGAGCTTTGCCGATTGGCGATTGGTAGGAGATCTTTCCATTTCGAGGGTCTGCCTCTTTGACGCCAACGAGCTGATAAGTTTCAGGTTCTTCACTATTAATTGAAATTATAATGAGACTTCCAATTCTTACGAGATCTGTAGGGCCTTTCTCCTTAATTATGATCGCACGCCGCAAGACGGTTTCTAGCTCTTGGATGCGTCCTTCAATGAAAGCCTGCGCTTCTTTAGCGGCGGAATAATCAGCATTTTCTGATATATCGCCCATTTTGATTGCCTGGTTCAATCGCTGAGAGATTTCCAAGCGTCTGGGTCCGAGCAACTCTTCAAGTTCAGCTCGCAATTTAATTTCACCTTTATTGGTTAGAAAAAACTGGTCTTCTGATTCTGACATACCGTCTCCTGATTTAAGTGTGGGTATAAGGATTAAATAGCTTATTGTGTTCCTGGAGTGCAAAGCGATCGGTCATGCCTGCGATATAGTCGCAAAGCGTACGATAATAATGAGATGTATCCGCCAAGCTTTGTATATGTAAGGGGAGGATCTCAGGATGACGAGTATAGATCTCGAAGAGATCGGAAAGTATATGATCGGCTTTAACTTGCATGCGGGTCACTTGATAATGATTATAGAAATTTTGATAGAGAAAGCTTTTAAGTTCGCTAAACATCTCTGCCGTCTTATCTGAGAGAGCGACCATGTTATTAGAGAGAAGCTGCAATTCTTTAGCGGAGGTTGCATTGCTAGCTTGAAGTCGCTGGTTGGTTGAATCCAACAAATCAGTCACCATAGTATCGATCAGATAGCGAATTAATAAGTGACGATAGAGTTCATCAAATTCGGATTCATGAAAACGGAATTTTTCAAGAAGCATCTCCCAGATCGGCATTCCCGCAAGCTGGGGTGGGGTGATAAGCTCGGATCGTAGGCCATCGTCCAAGTCGTGAGCTGTATAAGCCAGTTCATCGGCG
>DAOVFE010000241.1 GCA_030673085.1 Anaerolineales bacterium
GCCCCTTCGGGTGCGGGTTTTGTTTAAATATTCGCTCAGGACTATCGCCCTGCAGTGCCTACGGCCCTGGCCATTCATCCCCTAAGCAAGCTTAGGGACCTCAGCAAGCTGAGGGGTATTCTGGCTAATCGAATAAAAATATCCTTCGCCTACTTTGATAATGTCATTGTCTAATAAATTGCTAGCCTAGAACGCATTATCCGACTATCCGTATTAACATGTCCGAATAATACCTCAGCCCGAATTTTACAGTGAAAACAGCACTTATTAAAAAGGCTTCATAAGGCTATATTTTTCCTAAAAGTGAGGTTGCCTTAGGAAGCTTCCATAGCTAATTGAGAGCCTTATATGAACAATAATAAGCAATATAGATTCATGAATGAGAAATATTCCTTGAATAAGATGATCACATATGCTAGATTATATAAGAAAGGTGCACAAATGAGCAGCCCTCAATCAGAAATGAACAAGACTATGACATTGCTCAAAGTTGAACGCCAGAAGCGGATACGCAGGCTGGTTGAAGAGAAGGGCCGAGCGATGGTCCCCGAATTAAGCATTCTATTCCAGGTGAGTGAAGCCACGATCCGGCGCGATCTAGAGGATCTGGATGGACGGGGTTGGGTTCGACGCACGCATGGAGGCGCGATTCGACTCCAGCGAGCTGCCAAAGAGCCGCCTATGATCCAGCGCATCATAGAGCAGCAAGATGAGAAAGCACGCATTGGGCGGGCTGCGGCTGAGATGGTGAGCGATGGCAATACTATCTTTCTTGGAAGCGGGACTACGGTGCATCATATTGCCCGGTTTCTACCAGAGGACTTTCATCTGACCGTCATTACCAACTCGCTGCCAATTGTCAATGAGTTGGCTGAACGGCGTCAAGTCGAGCTTGTGGTCATCGGGGGAATGCTGCGCCAGAGCGAGCTTTCCATGGTGGGGCATATTGCCGAGCAGGCGGTCCTTGAGTTCAGAGCGGACCGGGTCTTTATCGGGATGCATGCCATCGACGCCAGTCAGGGCTTCACCAACGACTATTTGCCTGAAACTATGACCGACCGTGCCATTCTGAGCATCGCCCCTCAAGTTATCGTAGTTGCCGATCATACCAAGTTTGGCCGTGTTAGTTCGGTCCTGGTCGCTCCGGTAACCGCGGCCCATGTGATCATCACTGATACCGACATCCCCCAGGAGATAGTCGCCGAGTTCCGCGAATTGGGCTTGGAAGTAATCCAGGCTTAAGCAGGCGATATTGTTTGTGAAGAGCGATCAGATGGGAGCGACGCATGAGCGGATCGCAGATCCCTGGTTGGCGCGAGCAGATTACGGTGAGAAAGCCGACTTCAATTCAATGGGGACAGAATATAGGTGAACAATCTCTCGATACGATGCTGCAATTAGTTGAAATGGGACAGGCCATTGTAGCCAAAAAAGAAGGATAATAGGGAATGCATTTCAGGTCGAAGATTTCCATTCTGATGAGGACCCATGACCGTAAGTAGTCTGCCGAATTGCGAGAGTGATTTACTCGCTGAACAAGGATGGCGCTCAGATTGCTGAGGTCCCTAAGCTTGCTTAGGGGATGAATGGACTGTCCCGAAGGGCCAGCAGGGCGTGAAGCCCTGAGCGAGTAATAAACAAAATCCATACCCGTAGGGGCAGAATTCCATAATGCCCCGTTGCTTGAAGCGGGGATGGGAGTTCTGAGGATTTTGTCATTTACTACTTCGCGATTTCTGACCAAAGGCAATTGGTCGTTAACGAAATGAAGATTAGCTAACCGCGCTACCCGGTGATTGACGGGCATAATCATCTGGGCAAGGCTTTTGGCGATGGATGGATAAATAGGCCGGTACAAGAGCTGCTCGATGTTCTGGATGAGGTCGGGGTTGATAAGATTGTCGATTTGGATGGAGGTTGGGGGGAGGATATTCTGGCGAAGATCAATCATCAGAACGCACAGTGCGTTCATCAAAGAGGAGGTTACGAATAAATGGCCGAACGCGGCGAATATACCTTGAATGAGATTCTGAGCCAACCATCGACGTGGAGCGAAACCTTAAAGGACTTTAAGTCCCGCAGAAAGGATATTAAAGAGCTCTTACGGGATCAGCAAATTGATCGGCTTATTTTTGCCGGATGTGGCTCGACTCATTACCTTTCAATGACTGCAGCGGCGCTTTTTCAGACTCTTACCAGTGTCCCTAGCCATGCTTATCCCGCATCAGAGTTGGTCCTTTTCCCCGATATGGTTTTTGCTCCTGGCGGAAGAACCTTGTTGGTAGCTATTTCGCGCTCCGGTGAGACCACCGAGACAGTTGAAGCAATTAACAAATTTCGGACTCTGATGGATGGATTGGTGATCGGCATTACTTGTTATGGAGATCATAGCGTGGCGAAGCAAGCCGACCTGTCGCTGGTTGCCGAAGCTGCGCATGAAGATAGCGTAGCCCAGACACGCTCCTTTAGCAACATGGCGATTATGACCCAGGCGATGGCTGGGGAATTGGCGAAAAATAGCCAAATCCCGATGTTGGAAAGGCTCCCGGATCTGGGACAAAAGTTGATCAATTCGTATCGCAAATTGGCTCAAGAAATCGGATCGAACTCTGAAATTGAACGTTTCGTTTTTCTGGGAGGGGGTGAGCTTTATGGCATTGCCTGTGAGGCTATGCTGAAAATGAAAGAGATGTCGCTGTCATATAGCGAAGCCTTCCACACATTGGAATTCCGACACGGCCCGATGTCGATGGTTAATAATCGGACGCTAATAGTAGGATTGCTCTCGGATAACGGATTACGCCAAGAGGTTGCTGTGTTGAAGCAAATGCAAGAAATGGGAGCGCATATTCTGGCCATCACCGAGGAGAACATCATCCCCGATCTTGGTGATAAAAAGAACGTTATTCATCTAAAGTCAGGAATGGCTGCATGGCCGCGTACCATCCTTTATCTTCCAATCTTGCAGCTTATTGCTTACTACCGGGCTATGTCCCGAGGTCAGAATCCCGATCGGCCGGCCAACCTGAGCAGCGTTGTTCGCCTTGACTCATTGGAATGCTAGGAAAGCGGATTAGAATTGGGCCTGGTATTAAATAAACATGCTTGTTTGTATAATGTGGAATATGAAAGAAGGCAACTAAGAAATCGCTTCTAAATGTTATGATCAATTCGATTCCTCCGGCGCCCCATTCTATATACTGACGATCTAGGCAAAGGAGAGAGATTTGATAAGGAGAATTCTCCGATGAGAAAGAGATTACCGTTTATCCTGATTAGCCTCATTACTTCAGGCGCATTCATGCTTGGCGCTTGTAAGCCGGCAGCGCCCACTGAAGCGCCGACAGAACCGGTTGCTGAGGAGGTCGCCATACGTGTATGGGCGCATCAAAACGATGCCTTTAATGAAGGCCTCGAGGGGCTAGCGATGGTTTATATGGGGGAAAATCCCAACGTGACCATCACCTTCGAGACTTTCGACTACGACACCTATATTCAAACGCTGCAGACCGCTCTCCCAGCCGGAACTGAGGCCGACATTTTGCAAATGTTCGGCTCGTGGGTGTGCAGCTACGCCGAAGGCGAAAACCTGGCTGAGGTTCCGGAAGACATCATCGGTCTAGATGAGGTTTATGACACATTCTTCCAGCCCCAAATCGAGGGCTATATCTGCAATGATAAATTGTACGGTTTGCCTCAGGAATACAACATTGAA
>DAOVFE010000186.1 GCA_030673085.1 Anaerolineales bacterium
ATTTTCCATATTCTCCTTAGAGATGCCGCACCCAGTGTCGCTTATCGAGAGATGCACCTCGCCCTTTGCAAGCGTAGCTTCGATCGTCAGTTCGCCTCCTTTGGGCATCGCCTGGTAGGCATTGGTGATCAAATTGACCAATACCTGACCAATCTGCCTAGAGTCCACATATAATGAGGGAAGCACAGGCGCTATCTCAATGTTCACCTTCACTTGTTCTGGCGCAGGCTTTTTAATTAGAGCCTGATCAATCAAGTCAGACATGTCTACCTTCTCTCTCTCAGCCGACCGTGTGCGTGATATATTCAATAGATCATTCATAATCTTGTTCGAATTATTGATTTCGGAGGATATAAGATCCAGATACTCCCTCGTGGTATCATCGGCATCTTCGATCACCATTTGAAGATAATAAACCGCGTTTGAGATCACCCCTAATGGGTTGCGCAGCTCGTGGGCAACCCCGCCGGCCATTTGGCCCAACAGCGCCAGCTTTTCCCGGCGGAACAGCCGCTCCTGGGCATCGCGCAGTTCTCTTGTGCGCTCTTCCATCGTCTCTTCCAAATGTTCGGAATACTCTTTTAATTTCTCCTCCGCCCGCTTCTTCTCGGTTATATCAACCCCAATAGCCCAGGATTTCCATCCGGGGATGGGGAATAGATCCGATATATTAGTCCATGATATTGTCCTTAGTGAGCCATCGTTACAAGCTAAAGCCATTTCCCAATTCATAAAATCACCGCCACGCTCAGCCCATTCTTCCATCACCTGCTGACGATATGCTGGGTCAGGATATAAGAGCTTTATGGCATTGGGATTTCCGATGATTTCCTGTGCATTATATCCGGTTGCTTTTTCACATTCTCGATTCCAAAATAGTAAATTATCATCCGCGCCAAAGGCGTTAATCAAAACCGGCATGTTTTGAACCAACAGCCGAAAACGTTCCTCGCTCTCATATAGATCTTTATCGCTCTCTCGCTGTCTGCGCAGTATCTTCGCCGCCAGCAGGCCTCCTATTAAGCAGGCAAGAAAAAACAGCGTTCTTATATAGATTTCTTGTAGGGGCACATCCAGTACAAGCAAGTCAAGGAATGATTTGTCGGCATAAAAAAACAAGTAATCGAGAGCACTTTCTACGATCCAGAATAGAACTCCAAGCAAGATTGAAGCGATGATGATATAACTTGTATTTGTCTGATCATAGTCCTCTTTTAATCCAAAAAATTTTCTAGCAAATCCCAAATTCAGTAATAAATCGGCCAATAATAGAAGTACATATGCCACAACTGCTTGCTTTATAACGACAAAATTGGAAAATTGCATCGGTATTGAATTGCTTGCATTGGAAGCCCAACTCCATTGAGGGGGATTGAGTGTTATGGCCCATCTGCTTAATGTATATAGATTAATCGTGCTGAGCACCCGAAATGGAACTTCGACAGAGTATTTATTGACCCACCATTTATGATCTGGATGTTTCTTGCGATAGTCGGCAAATAATCCATGCCATACGATCCACAGCGTAAATGGCGGTACAACTAGAAATGTGGCATAACCATTGCTCGGCCCCCAGATCCACCACATAGATTGACAACCGCCAAAAAGAGCTGATATCAATCCATACTTCCATCCCCAGGCAAGCGTTATGAGCAATGGGAAAAGCAACCCAATTAAAACGCTTGCCGTATAAGGCGGTAAAGAGAAATGAATAGTATGAAAGTTGATAATAAAACCAAGCAGCCCGAAAATGATCGATATAATAGCTTTGATTGTGAACTTGCCTTTTTCAGTTTCCCAATATGACGAGCCGGTATTGATTATAGAAAGCAATTTCATACTGCCTCCTTCGCTGAATTTCTAGGCACAATTAAAACTACATACTACACGTCAGCAGTTACCATTTATACATATTCGCCTGTAAGCAGCCGAACAGCTTCCCTCACCCTGAACGCCTATAACTCTACTTATTAATAGGCAGATTTACAATGAAGGTACTCCCCACACCTTCCTCGCTCTTCACTTCGATGCTGCCGCTATTGGCTTCTGTTAAATTCTTCGAGACCGCCAGACCAAGCCCGATGCCTAAGGGCCTGGTTGTATATAGCGGATCAAAGATCTTTTTCATATTATCCTGAGAAATGCCGCTGCCTGTGTCGGCTATCGTCAAAGCAAGCTTGCCTTTTATATCTTGGCATTTGATAGTCAGCTTGCCTCCTCCGGACATAGCCTGATAAGCATTGATGACCAGGTTGGCCAAGACTATTTCAATTTGCCCTGGATCGACAAACGCTGAGGGCAAGTCATCCGGGATATCGATAAATAACTCTACTCCACCTGGCTGTTGGTGCCTCTCTAAGGCCTGGGCAACCAACTCGGTGATCGGAATATCCTCCTTATGTGGAGGCTCATTGCGAGAGAATCCCAGAAGATCAGAAATAATCTTCTCCGAGCGTCGTACTTCCGAGCTGATCAATTCTAGATACTCCTTCGTCGTTTTGTCGGCGTCTGAGAGGACTGTATCGAGGAAGTACGCTGCATTCGAGATTGTCCCCAAAGGGTTACGCAGTTCATGCGCCAACCCTCCGGCCAGTTGGCCCATCATAGCCAGTTTTTCCTTGCGGATCAATTCTTCCTGGGCTTCCTGAAGCCCTTTGGTACGCTCCTCGACCATCTCCTCCAATCGCTCAGAGTATTCTTTCAGCTCTTGTTCTGCCCGCTTGCGTTCGGTAATATCTATCCCTACGCCAAAGAAGAAGTCGAATTGGCCGTTTTCCTTGAAAACCGGTCTTCCATGCCATTCAACCAGCAATTCCCGACCGTCGCTCGCCAATATCCGGTTTTCATTCAATGTTGGCTCATGATATCTCGTCAATTTCTCAAAAATCTCGGATAGCGCTGCACGGTCACATTCTGGAACGAAGGTCGTCAGATAATCATGATCCGATATTTGATCTTGATTGTACCCAAGCGCGAGGAGCATAGATTCATTCATCATCCTGGTCTTGCCTTCGGCATCAATAACCACAAAGAAAGCCGGAGAGGCTTGAATTAGAGTGTCAATGAACTGCTTTTCTTTGCGCAGATTCTCCTCCGCACATTCGAGCTCGGTCATATCGCGGATGAGCTTCAACACGCTAAAGAGGCCGACGAAAACAATTATGACCGTTTCTATGCTGGCCTCACGCCAATTAATGGGAGTGCGCGGTGCACCTAATAAAAGGTGAGGAAGATCCAAGATCTCATTTAGCCATGAAAAAAAGGCCAGAAACAGAAACATTACAGTAGAAGGTAGACATATTCTGCCCTTCTGGACCGCTCTTTTCGCTTGTTTTTCTATAGTTCCTATTCCTTTCATCTCTCAAACCCCTTGCTAAATTGCTGTCGATATATCGATCAACTAAACCTTCTTCCTTTCTCTCTCCCCTCTTACTCTATCGAGGAAAAGCAATTAGGCTATTCTGTAGAAATTAAGGCTTAAAACTTAAAGTTCTCTTTTAACTGCCCGCCAGCTGCTTTCTTATCAGGATGCCTACCTAAGAAATGCCCAAGCCTTAGTTGAATATCGACGCTTTGTATGCTCATTTTAGTGCTTAAAAAGCGGCAGTACAAGCGATACTCAACTTTATTATCTGCTTCATTCCCGGTATAACATTATTGAGCGATAATCCATCATTGACGGTAATCCACACTGTCTCTGCATCTTTCTACTACGACCGGTTGGACGGCGCTATTTCAGTTAGCAGTCGATCCTGAAATCGGCTGATCATGAGACTCTACTTATAGCAGAACCAAGTCCTTTCGGTTGGCTCCAGTACATTATAGAGGGTGTTGAAAAACATATTTGCCGAAATGATCTCTCTTTTTCAACACTCTCATTAAAGGATTGAGGTTAGACTTATAGATGCTAATGAAGTACACAGGAGATTACGCGCCTTGACAAAGGGGAAACATACGAAGATTCTCGCATAGATATATTCGATGCTGATATACTTTTATCATCGAGGCAGAAGCGATATATTAATCGTGAAAGGTGATGCACTAATGCGCAATCCTATCATCGCTGGCAATTGGAAGATGCATCTTGGCCAGGTCGACGAGGCATTGGCCTTCGTGCGACGTATCCGTCACCCATTGAACCAAATCGATGGAATAGACCGGGTATTGTGTCCGCCCTTCACTGTATTGGGTGCAGTCGCCGAAATCTTACGCCCTACGAGCATCGGCCTTGGCGCTCAAACGATGCATTGGGAACAGCAAGGAGCCTATACCGGCGAAATTTCCGCCTCCATGCTGCAGAGGCTATGCCAATACGTCATCCTGGGGCACTCGGAACGCAGAGCTGCTGAAAGCGATGCTTCTATCAACCGCAAGGTGCATGCGGCACTGGAATATGGCCTTATCCCGATTATCTGTGTAGGCGAGAATCTTGATCAAAAAGAAGCCGGCCAGACGCATGCGTTTGTGGGAGAACAGGTACGAGCGGCATTTGCAGGACTAACTGCCGATCAGACTCAACGGTGCGTGATCGCCTATGAGCCGATCTGGGCCATCGGCAGCGGTAAGCCTTCCACTCCCGCCAGCGCCAATTGCACTATCGGTTTGACCATTCGCGAGTGCATTGCCGATATGTTTGGTGAAACCACCGCCCAGGCGGTTCGAGTGCAATACGGCGGCAGCGTCACTTCAGAGAACG
>DAOVFE010000463.1 GCA_030673085.1 Anaerolineales bacterium
TGATCCGGCGGCAAGACAGAAGGTTTTATCGGCCGCTGCGGAGGAGGTCTTTTAATTGGAATATTCCTCATTGTGGTAGTAGAAGTGAGGCTCCTGATTACAATCCTATACGGCAATGGTGGAGCGCAGCAGCGGCTGATGGACCTCCGAAGGCAAACACAACCTCAATCCGTTGTGCAGCGACTTTTTCGAAAGGAGAAGAGGGCGTTTTTAGAAAGTAGGGTGTTGTGTATGATATTGGATCTAACCGATGGCCAGGAAGTTGTTAATTGCTTGGTTAGAGTAGGACAGATAAGCGCATCAGAATTAGCTGACGGCATCCTCTAGGCCGATATCGTTTGCATTTACCGGCGGCAGATCAGCAAAATTAGCGAAGGCGGCATCGTTAAATGGCAAATCGAATCGATGCCGGAGTTTCTCGAAAAGCCCGAGGTAACTGCGGCTCACTCGACGCTCCCATTCTAGATTTAATAAGCCGGAAGTCTCCTTAATAGCATCCAGAGTAGGGCCTTCGATTTCGACGAAGGAGCCGAAGGGCAGTTCGTCGAGCATGACTTCGACCGAGCAGAGCTGAAATATCTCTCGGTATTTCTCATAAACGCAGATCACACGATAGCCGAGCGCCAGGAGAAAATCTCGAGCTTCATCTACATTGTCAATGCCAAACTCGATCTCAAGCCGTTCTTCGGGTATATCTAATTTAGATTTGTATGTAAGATAGCCGTCTCCAGCTTCTCTCAGGCGTAGGACTTCCTTCATTTGTGTCAGCCGGCCGTCGACTGTATCGAAGCGCCAGTTGCGTTCGAATGTCCGTTTCTTGTGTACGCGCGCTCCCAGCTTGGTCAGCCGATCGCGAAATTGGCCCAAATGTTGGACGTAAAATTTAGCTTCGATTTCTTTTAACATAGTTCTTCAACCTCTCTGGGGCAGAGATTCCGGCATAAAGCCGATATTCGTATTTCCCCTTCTTTTACTCAAAATAAGATTGCAGCGAAGGATAGCTGAGCGCCCAGATTAGACCGCCATAGATAAAAATAGATGCACCCGCGGCCATTGGCCAACTGTGCAAGGCGTAATCGGTCTGCATTAGAAGGAGCCGGTCGATCCAGTACCATAGCAAGAAAGCGAGGCCTCCCCAGCGAACAAAATACGGTGCCCAATGAAGGCCGCGAAAGAAACCATAGGCGGCAACCATAAAGACTATTCCCCAGGCTAACCCGTTTAACCGGAGATACCAAATTGGGATGGCTAGTGGTAAGTCAGGAAGAGAAAGACTGAGTATAGCGCGAGTGAAAAATATTGCCGAAAATAGCAATAGTCCTCCGCTTATCCATGATACAGCCCAAGGGCGTTTAGAGATCAAGGCTATCCTCCATATTTCCACTTCATGTGGCAGACCGG
>DAOVFE010000094.1 GCA_030673085.1 Anaerolineales bacterium
TAAATCGGAGGACCTAGAAGGCAGACGAATCTATGACATGGCCCTAACTGATGAATCAAGTCGCCGCTTACATACTGCGCTGGATTCTGGAAATCCAATCAACAACCTAAGGCTCTCAGCACATAGCCAAGACGGAAAACAGCTTGACCTTATCGTCAATGCATCTTTTCGTAAATCGCATTCGGGCAATGTTCTCGGTTTGCAAGGCGTTACGCAAGTAATCAGTATAAAGCAGCAATCACCTACTCGGCTCGCCGTCCGGGTCAATCAGCTCCCAGAAGAGATCGAGGCTATTGATACCGCCCCCTTGGCAGCCAGTTGGGGGTTTGTCGGCGGCTATGAAGACGATGGAGAAAGTGTGCACCCTATCAAAGAGATGGGTGAGGAAATACCGGCTCAATCTTATATCATTGACGGACACTTAATAATCCCAATCCACATCGGTGATACGACCATAGGTGTTCTTGAATTCGATGAACACGAGAATGGTCAGCCTTGGTCCGAGGACGATACTGCCTTGGCTGAGAGCTTGTCCGAACAATTAGCTCTTACTCTTCAAGACGTTCGCTCATACCAACTTACCCAACAGGCGCTGGATGACTTGCAGCAGGCCGATCGACTCAAAACCCAGTTCCTGGCGAATATGACACATGAACTGCGGACACCGCTTAATTCAATCATCGGATTCTCGCGAGTTATCCTCAAGGGGATAGATGGCCCTATCACCGAAACTCAGGAGCAGGATCTTAGCGCTATTTCCAGCGCTGGGCAGCATTTGCTTAGGCTGATAAATGACATCCTCGATCTCTCAAAAATCGAAGCTAGAAAGATGGAACTTGTACTTGGTGAAACCGATCTGATGGAAATCCTCCATGATGCCATGACAACTGCATCTTCTTTGATAAAAGATAAGCCAATCGAACTTGTGCTAGATGTCCCCGAAGATTTACCTAAAATCGAGGGGGATAGCACACGCGTCCGTCAAATTCTACTTAATCTTATATCAAACGCGGCCAAATTCACCGAGAAAGGGCATATCGGAATATCGGCAAGAGTATTCGAACATTCCGGACATGGAAAGGTGCTAATTGCCGTTTTCGATACTGGTCCAGGGATTGCGCCGGAAGATCAGGATAAGCTTTTTACGCCTTTCTCCCAACTTACCACAACTCGAGAAACTGGCGGAACCGGTCTGGGATTATCCATCAGTCGCCACCTGGTCGAACTTCATGGAGGTCGTATTTGGGTTGAAAGCATGCCCGATCAAGGCAGCACATTCGCTTTCACCCTCCCGATTGAGCAACCAAAGCCAATATTGGCTCCTCGACCGCCGAAAGCGCTCGCCCTGGCCGGAAAACGAAGCTGCCTGGATTGGCTGCAAGAAATGCTTAAATCTGCGGGCTGTGATCTACGCGGTGAGGTTGATCTCAAAGAGTCAACCAGTATAGCCAAAGAATATTTACCGGATGCAATCATCATCGATGCATTTGCATATGAAAAGAACTTATGGCCCATACTTAATAATCTATCCCTATCGCCAGTCCTAAGCTGCAAACCTATGATGATGGTTGGCGTAAATCCAACGGAAATGCAGGGTGTACTCTTGCAGCCGGCCGGCGTGCTTGTCAAGCCCATTCAGAGGGATTCGTTCTCTTCCATCATCAACCGGCTCCAGGGTACAAAAGAGGGATCATTCGATATTATGGCAATTGTCAACCAGCAGGATGACCTATCTCTTCTCAACTCACTGCTTGAACCATTTGCAGACATCGAGGTTCGAACTGCAAGGGATGCCATCTCTGGATTAGCAGGAATCCGTAGCCATCCGGCAGACTTGCTGATTCTGGATCTGTTCATGCCTCAAGCCCAAGGATTCCGGGTTCTTGAAACGTTGCGTATGGAAGGTTATAGCGATGATTTAGACATTATATTGCTCATCCCCGCCGAGCCGGCGCCGTTTGAGCAACGCCAATTCAATCGCTACCTCAAGCGCCTTCAACAGAAGAACTCCTTGCCCGCAGATACCTTTAGTCGATTGATAAGCATGCGTCTAACGCGCATCACCACCGGCCAGCCGAACGAATGACATAGGGAAAATTTACCCAGTTACCCAAGTCCTGCTATTCTTTTAATTCCACATTACTTCATTACCCCGGTCTTCGGTTCTTTTCATTGAGGATAAAGAATGGGTTAGATACGGGGCAGAAGCTCTATCCCAACTTCATATCTGCCAGCTTATGGGAAATTGATTTCTCATTTTCAACACCCTCTTATTCAATATCGTAAGCCAATAGCCTTGGCCGCGTCAGCTATATACTTTCTTCATGGCCGATGGTGATCGGATGGCACTTGGCTATCTACGTAGAGCATAGAGCTATAATAAGATGCCGGATATTCCACTTCTTTCTTTACATACATCTGATTAACTTTACCCTCCCCCGACCTGTGCTATACTCCGCCAGAGCAATTTATCTCTTAAAAAATCCTCCGGAGCAGGGACATGCAACACTTCATTTCTATTGCTGATTATTCATCGACCGAGCTTAAAGATATTCTTGGCCTTGCAGTACGTCTCAAGGATGAATGGAAACAAGACGGCAACCAGCCGTTGCTAGAAAATAAAGTACTTGCCATGGTCTTTCAGAAACCCAGTCTGCGAACACGAGTCTCCTTTGACATGGCTATGCGCCATGTCGGCGGCGACGCACTGTATCTCTCTCCCAATGAAATCGGTTTAGGCAAACGCGAATCAATCGCTGATGTTAGCCGCGTTTTGTCCGGCTATGTGGATGGCATAATGGCTCGCGTCTTTGAACATGAACATATCCTTCAATTGGCACACTACGCTTCGGTACCTGTAATCAATGGCCTTAGTGATTACAACCACCCTTGCCAGGCAATGGCCGATATGTTAACCATCTATGAACGGTTTAGCGATTGGAGCGGGTTAAATCTAACCTATATCGGGGATGGCAACAATGTTGCCGTATCGCTTGCCTTTGCCTGCGCTCGATTGGGCCTTAACTTCACGATTGCCGCCCCGATGGGCTACGATATCCCAGTCGAAGCGTGGATGCGAGCTGAAGAGATGGCAAAGGATACTAGCGTCCGCCTACGTAAATTGCAAGATCCTTATGAAGCTGTACGCGGCGCTCAAGTCATCTATACCGACACCTGGATCAGCATGGGGCAGGAAGCTGAAGCCGAGAAACGGCGACAGCTTTTCCCCCCTTACCAGGTTAATGCCAAGCTACTTGCCGAAGCCGACCCTAAAGCGATTGTACTCCATTGCCTGCCCGCACATCGTGGCGAGGAAATCACCAACGAAGTTGCCGATGGACCGCAATCAGCCATTTTTCAGCAAGCAGAAAATCGAATGCATGCCGAAAAGGCGATCCTGGTTACGCTCATAAAGTAACCTAGACCTATTAGTGATTGGCGAGAATTCTCATATAAGTCTATTCAAAGAAAGCAGCCATTAGCAGAAAAAGGGAGTACATTTGGGGCATGGACTTTGCCCACGCCTTAAATATATCGTTTGCTTTCTTGCATTTGGGCTTTTTTCAGTGAAGTGATATATATAACCCGCAATTGGGCCTGCGCCGGCAATTAAAGCCTAGAAAGTCTATAAGATAATAATGGAGGCAATCCTATATGAAATGGACCACCAAATATGCATCACGATTCACATCGCCTGAAAAGGCGGTTGAAGTCATCCAATCCGGGCATCGCGTCTATCTAAGCGGGAACTGTTCCGTCCCACAGAAATTGCTTAAAGCGCTGGTTAATCGGTGCAAAGATCTGCAAGATGTGGAAATTGCACAAGTACTCACTGTAGGCCCCGCCCCCCACGCGGCGCCAGAAATGAATGGGCATATAAAGATTAATAACCTTTTCGTAGGCGGAAACGTTCGTCAGGCGCTTCATGAAGGCCGTTCTGATTACACTCCCTGCTTTCTATCAGAAGTTCCGCTCCTCTTCCGAGATGGCATACTGCCCCTCGATGCCATCTTACTCCATGTTAGCCCGCCAGATAAACATGGATTTTGCAGCCTTGGTATCGAGGGCGGGCTTTGTAAAACTGCTTCCGAATCGGCTCGGTTTGTCATTGCTGAAATCAACGAGCAAATGCCACGCATCCTCGGTGATTGCTTTATTCATATCTCAAAAATTGATTTCGCTGTTCCGGTTGATTATCCTCTCCAAGAAGTGAAAATGAGTGAACCCAGTGAATTGAGCATGAAAATTGGGCGCTATATAGCTTCGCTAATTGAGGATGGTGCTACTCTGCAGCTTGGCATTGGAGCGATTCCGGACGGCGTATTGCATTATCTAGATGATAAACATGACTTAGGAGTGCATACCGAGCTATTTTCAGATGGCGTGATGAAACTTGTCAAGAGCGGTGTAATAACCAACGAAAAACGCACATTTCACCGGGGCAAAATCACCGTCGGCTTTATGCTGGGATCGCGAGAGCTGTACGATTTCGCGGACGATAATCCCATTATTGAACTGCACCCAACTGAATACATCAATGATCCCTTCTTAATCGCAAAGAATGACAAAATGGTTTCAATTAACTCGGCGATCGAGATTGATCTCACTGGACAGATTTGCGCCGATAGTATCGGCCCCCAGTTTTATTCCGGTGTAGGTGGCCAGTTGGATTTTATCTACGGCGCTTCACGAAGTAAGGGAGGAAAACCCATCATTGCCTTGCCTTCCACAGCGACTTTACGAGATGGGCTCAAAGTAAGCCGAATCGTCGGCATGCTCAAGCCGGGCGCCGGCGTGGCGACAACTCGAAGCCATGTTCACTACATAGTCACTGAATACGGTGTGGCCGATCTTTACGGCAAGAGTGTGCGACAACGTGCAAGAACATTAATTGACATCTCCCATCCGGATTTCCGGGAAGACCTGGAACATCAAGCAAGGGAGTTGAATTACTTATGAAACGATATGCCAAAATTATTGCCACAATTGGCCCGGCAACAAATTCACTAGAGCAAATTCGGGCACTTGTGTCAGCCGGTATAGATGTTGCCCGCTTGAACTTCTCCTATGGCTCGCATTCTGAGCACGCTGCTACCATTAAGTATATCCGTCAGGTATCAGATGAGACCGGGCGCCCGGTCGCCATAATGCTTGACCTGCAAGGCCCAAAGATCCGAACAGGACTAATGGCTTCCGATAAGCCTGTTGTTATCAAATCCGGGGACCATCTCACGCTGACCACAGACTCAGTGCCCGGAAGCTCCGAGCGGATTAGCGTCCCCCATCCTTGCCTGACAAAAGACATCCATCCCGGCGATAGGATCCTGATTGACGATGGCCGTCTCGAACTCAAAGCTATCGCCATTAAAAACCATGAAGTCGAGACTGAAGTCGTAGTTGGAGGAATCATCAAATCCCACAAAGGGATAAATCTACCTGGCGTTAAATTGTCTATACCACCTTTAACCGCAAAAGATCGTGCGGACCTCAAATTTGGGCTGCAGCATCACATCGACGCCGTGGCTATGTCATTCGTCTCTCTCGCTAGTGATTTAGAAGTGGTCCACGAAGCAATTGATGCCGATTCCGATTCGTCTATTAAACCCCCCATTATCGCCAAACTCGAACGCCCAGAAGCTGTTCAGAACCTCGACGGAATCATTGAAGCATCCGATGGTGTGATGGTCGCTCGGGGCGATCTCGCAGTCGAGGTTTCTCACGAACGCGTTCCATCAATCCAGAAAAGTATCATTAGTGCAGCAAATGCGCGGCTGAAAATAGTAATCACGGCCACACAGATGCTGGATTCAATGGTGCACAGCCCAACACCTACCCGCGCCGAAGCCTCGGATGTCGCCAATGCTGTTTTCGATGGCAGCGACGCGCTAATGCTTTCAGGAGAAACTGCGGTCGGACAGTATCCAATCGAGTCGGTTCGTACTATGGAACGCATCATCCTGGATGCCGAAGCCCATATTGCAGAATGGGGCCGCCACGACTTTCCCCAGCTCGAATCAACCTCGGATGATGCCACCGCTACTACACAGGCCGCGCGATCTCTGGCCTATGATCGTAATGTGAGGGCCATTGCTGTATTTACCCGCTCCGGTCGTACTGCACGTCTGATGTCGAAGATTCGCCCTTGTGTGCCTATTTTCGGCTTCACACCAGAGTCGGCTACTTACTATCAGCTAGCCCTGCTCTGGGGCATGACGCCATTTTTAATCCCGAAGGCTGATTCGGTGGAACAGATGATTTCATTGCTCGAAGAGACTTTGCTATCTTCTGGTAGAGTTCACGCTGGCCAACAAGTTGTCCTCGTAGCCAGTTTGCCAATAGGCGCCATGGGCCCGGCCAATCTTGCCCTCCTCCACACGATTAGAGGTAAATAATAATATTGAAGAAGGATATCCCGGCGTTTGCTCAATCGCCTTCGATGGACGCCTGACTGGACCAACGCCGGCAGACAATTTTCGTCTTCTAGGCATTGTGTATGCCTTGCATATATTAAAGTAGAGACGTTGCATTCGACGTCTCTACTACTTCTTCCACAATTCTTTTCAACTAACGCTTGGCCGTATCAACGCCAGCAGAAGTTTTTCACCTTCTAATCATCTCTTATCCGAGGTGTACACAACATAGAAACGTTGCATGCAATGCCGCTTCCTTCAATTACACGATTTCATTCGACAAATCGCCAGTTGACTTGCTACTGCTCCCAAAGGTCAAGCCCAAAGCCAGAAGCAAGCCGCCGGCGATCGCGATGATTAAACCGCGAACCAATAATATTTTTTGGCTTCTGCTAACTATCCTATAAAAAAAGTCCATCAGCATGCTTTTATCCATCATCTTTGGCCATTGTTGTTCTAGGAACAGTTGGAACAAAGT
>DAOVFE010000124.1 GCA_030673085.1 Anaerolineales bacterium
CTCCCGGCTCGAAGCGACATCATCTCGCTAGATGATCTCTTACGCATCGCCCGCGCCGATCTCGGTCCAGATGCAATAATCGAGCTCGACCAAGAGCTGGTCCTGGCGCTTGAATGCCAGAATTGCCATACCGTAGAAAATATCTTACGGCCAATATCTGAAGTAAGTTTTGAGGCTGCACATTGTCCAAACTGCGGGGTTTTGCGCAACACAAAAATGACTCACACGATTACCGGTGAAGAATCCTTCCTCCATCGCACCCTTGCCAGTCTGGGCATTCCTCTATTGCACATTCTCAGAGCGTACAATGCCCAGGAGTTCCACTTCTATGAATTAACCGGCGACTTGCCCGATGCTCTCCACTTCAATCACTTCGAAAAATCCCGGCCGCTTGGGGATATCCCCTTGCGTGATCGAATCCGGCTGGGCGAGGAAGTGAAACTGAAGGTCAGCATTAAGCACCCAGCCCGTAGCCGGATCGTCTTGCACGATTGAGGATACCCTTGGCTAAACATACTGATGCCATTACCCAAAAAAATAATCCTGGCATGATGAAAGTATTCGCCGGCCTATTTATTAAGATTACACTGGTGATCCTTTCTGTTGTTATTGCGTCTCTCATCATTCCAACCTTTTTTCTTTTAAACCAAACTGTCACGCCTCCGCTCATCAATATCACCACAATTGCTGTAATCGGCTTCGTCTCGGGCCTATCCGCCCGCCTTCTGTTGCGCCAAAACACCGGATTGCTCCGCGCCTTGTCGGTATTACTTTCTCTTTTCATCAGTCTCGCTTACCTAAACCACATTACCAACGGATATCTTGGCTTGAAACCGCTGGATCTCAACCGATCGACACCAGATTGGGCGGGCCTGGGACAGATAGCATTAGGCGCTATGACTGCCTGGCTGATCCTGCATGCCTGGAAATCGCCTGCTCGCACAAAGAAGATCGACTCGAGTATTCCAGTCAAACTTACAGCGCCTCCAGCGTCAAGATCGACAACTCAAGCCAAGGCATCTGTTTCATCCCAAAGAGCAAGCCTTCCTTCTTTTTTCTATCAACCCTTCTGGCAAGCGCAGTGGTCTAGCTTTCATTCAAGCTGTCAACAATTGGGAAAGAAAATACTTTTAATATTCCCTCATCCAAAACATGCCCAAAGTAAAAACCCGAAGAATGCTCGGGCAAAAACATCCGGAGCATCCAAGGCAGCTTCACTTCAAGCCCAGAAGCGACGTCAACCAATCAATGCCATCGCCAGATCCTCAAGACGGCGAAAAAAGCCACACGTTCAACTCGTCGGAGAAGAGGAACATCGTTGCCCGTATTGCCTGGAAATTATTAAACCTAATGACCCAAGAGGAGTGGTCGTTTGCCCAATTTGTCATACCTATCATCATGCGGACTGTTGGGCGATAACCGGCACATGCCAGGTGCCTCATCTGCATGAGTGAATTAGAAATTAAAGCTGAGTCAACATGGGGAGGCCTCAATGCCTGATCTAAGCGTCACAATTGTCCTACCGAATGGCGGTGCCCGCAGGGCCGATATTCCTGACGATGTAGCGGTTCGCGACCTAATTGCAGAATTAACCTCGCTGCTTAAGCTGCCAACAGTCGGCCCGGATGGACGTCCTATGGGCTACAGAATGGACAGCAAAGCATTAGGAAAAGAATTGAGCGAGGATGAGACATTATCGGAGGCCGGAGTGCCTGACGACGATCGTTTGATGTTAACCGCCGATATCACAGCCGGCGCTATAAAAATTGATCAAAGTCCTCGCATGCGGCGATTGCGCGCCGATTACCAGCGCATGGAAGAGCTGGCCGCCCGAAGCGATTTCATCAGCTTCAAAGCGAAATCGGTGAAAAAAGGGCTCCCGCCAGAACGATACATTGTTACCTATACCTGTAAGGGCATCGTCACAGTCGATAAAGAAGGCCGCCCGAAGTATGGGCAACGCCATCAGGTGGAAATCTATTTACACAATCAATATCCACAACGCTGGCCCGGAATGATGTGGTTGACGCCAATTTGGCATCCAAATATCAACCACATCAACGGCACTGTCTGTGTGGACGCAGCCTGGTGGACTGCCAGCCGCTCACTCGATCGCCTGGTAATCATGATTGGCGAAATGGTTCAGTATAAGAACTTTCATGATGATCCCAGCAAACCACCTTTTCCTTGGGATCCCGAAGCCGCTCGTTGGTGCCGAGCCTATCATGCTAAACACCCGAATGCTTTCCCTGTCGATTCTCGTGAATTGCTTCGGCCAGAACGCGTGAAACTTGCCAAGGCTGGCAAACGGAAGAAGTCGCACATCCGCCTTAAATGAACCGGCTGAAAGGCTTATAGAAATCGAGTGATTTTAATCCGGCAGTCAAGAAATGAATACACTGAAAAAGCCCAAATGCGAGAGGGGTGTGGGCTTCGTCCACACTCCATATATACCCCATCTCCCTATTGGTGGACGCTTTTTTCAGTGAGCTCATAAATGCAAATCATATGGAGGAAAAAATGGCAGACATTACAGTTACCTTAGTGCTCCCTTCGGGAGGCAGTCGGACAGCGGAAGTCCCAGACGACGTGGAGGTGAAAGATCTTATTCCAGAATTGACAACTTCGCTCGAGCTTCCAACCACCGGCCCGGATGGTCGTCCAATCGGCTACCGGTTGGATAGCAAGGCGCTGGGCAGGGAACTTCAGGATGACGATACTCTTGCCTCGGCCGGAGTGCCAGAGGATGACCGTTTAATCATTACCGCTGATATTACTGCGGGATAAGAAATGGCCAGGTAGTCCGTTCTCCAACTGGCTACCTGGCCCAATCAATCAAACCTTTAAGGGGCATCATTGCCCATGTCTATAGAGCAAATTTGTCTTACCGAAAGCGAAAAAACAAAGCCGCGACTGGCTTATATACCCTATCAACAGGCAATCTCCTGGGTGTCGCCTGTTCAGAAGCGCGGCCTGAATCCATCCGTATCCGTTTTTGTCACCCAGCGGGCTTATGTGCGATTTTCCGCTCACGCCGGCAGCGATCTGGAAAACGAAGTTGGTGGTTGGCTAATTGGCAAATGGCGGGCAGACAAGAGTACAGGCGAACAATTTGTCGTGGTAGAACGTATTCTTCCCGCTCAGCATATTAGGCATGGCAGCGCATTCTTGACATTTACCCATGATAGTCAAGTTGCCTTGTATAACGAATTTGAAGATCGTTATCCCGATAAAGATCTTATTGGCTGGTATCACACCCACCCGCGCATGGGAATATTCTTTTCGGATTATGATGCCTGGCTTCACCTGAACTTCTTCCCGGAACTCTGGCAGGTTGCGTTAGTTATTGAGCCTCATTCAATAACCGGGGGCTTCTTCATCCGGCAAAAAGATGGGGCCTTGGATCAAAAGCGCTATTTTGGCTTCTATGAACTCACCAACCGCCAGAAACGGAGCATCGTGCATTGGCGCAATGTATCTACAGATAACGAAAGTATCCCTTCTCAAGGAGAATAATAAAAATGAGCCGTGTGATGCGTCTATATTATTACAGTGTTCTCGGTGCAATAGGGGGCTTAATCGGTTGGCAAATTAGCAATTATCTTGGTCTTTCATTCGCTGACAATATCTATTTCAGCGAAATCGTCGTCGGTGCGCTGATCGGATTCAGTATTGGCCTATTGATAGGCATGGCACAAGGCCTGCTCACCCGGAATCTTCTGCATACCTTGCGTGCATGCCTCATCAGCGGTTTGCTTGGACTTATCGGGGGAGGCCTGGGCCTGCCTATCGCCGAGGCGCTCTTTCAATTTCTTGGCGGACAGCCATGGGGACGAGCGCTGGGGTGGGGATTGTTCGGCTTGATCATCGGATTGGCCGGCGGCGTAACCGGTGGAACTCAAATGTGGAAAAGCGCTCTCGGCGGCTTGCTGGGAGGTTTGCTGGGCGGATTATCGCTAGAAACTGCCCGCCAGGCATTCCAGGACCCACTGCTGGGGAAAGCAGCCGGTCTAATCCTATTAGGAGCCTCGGTGGGAGCATTTATCGCCTTGATAGTATTCCTGCTCTCACGAGCTTGGCTGGAGGTGAAATCCGGGAAGCTCAAAGGCTCTGAATTCATCCTGGATAAGTTTATGAAAGCCAACGGACCATCTGCATATATCGGCAGTGATGCTCTCAAATCGGACATCGTCCTGCCCGATCCGGATATCGCGCCCCAGCATGCTATGTTAAAAGGAGCCGGATCATATTTCAACCTCAAGGATATGAGCCTCACTGGGACCTTCGTTAACAACCACCGGATTGAACTGGCCAGGTTAGCAAACCGGCAGACTATCCGTATGGGCAATACAGAGCTCGTTTACCACGAGGAGAGGTGAACCATGCAATCGAAGTCGAAGATCGTTTACCGTATAGCTCTTACAGTATTTTCACTTCTCTTTCTAACTGGCTATAAATTCGCGCCGCAAACTGATCCGAATGATGAAAACGTCACGATTCGGATCACTCAAGCTGATACCTCTCAATTCCCACAGGTGACACTTTACATCTCAGCGGTTGATGAGGAAGGCGAGCCTGTCGGAGTGGATCCGGCACGCCTGGTTATTATGGAAAACGGGGTAATCATCACCCCCGACCACGTTCAAGGGGTCGGCGAAATAGGCTCATTGACCACAATGCTGGTTATGGACGTTTCTGGCAGCATGAACTTCGCCCAGAAATTAGAATCCGCCAAATCCGCCGCCCAGACATACATTAGCCAAATGCGGTCCAGCGATCAAGCCGGTTTATTGACTTTCAACACCCAAATCGAGTATGTGCAGCCAATTACTACAAACCACCAAGAATTGAGCTCAGCAATCGACTCCCTGAAGGCTCATGACGACACTGCAATGTATGATGCACTGGTGAATGCAATCGAAATCCTCGAATCAGTTTCAGGGCGCAAAGCCATTATCGTCCTGACGGATGGGTTAGATAATCGCAGCACCCATACCCAAGATGATGTCATCCAAACCATCGGTCCTGAGGGGGTTTCAATCTCGAGTATTGGTTTAGGCGAGCCATCTCATAGCCGGGCGGCATTATCGGCCCTGGATGAGCCGATTCTTGTCTCGTTAGCGGAGAACGCAGGCGGCACATATGCCTATGCCAACGATGAGGCGACGCTGCGTAGCATATACGAGCGCTATGGGCGAGTCTTGCAGAGCGAATATGTGATCACTTACACCTCTCCATCCGCCCTGCGCGATGGTGTGAATCGGGCGCTGTCGGCCTCTCTATCTGATTCTCCCGAATCTGCGCCAGATCAAGTAATTTACAACCCGGGTGGGCTGGTTCCGGAAACCTCCGAGCTGGCTCCCTGGCCCCTGTTCTTCACTCTGCTGGCTGGCCTGGCAGCGTTATTGGTTTTCCCATCATTGATTAATGGCCTGGTCCGAATCTTCCAGGGCTCAGGTAAAGTCAAAGGTAAACCAGCCAAGAAAGGCTCGAGGATAAAGTTTAAAGACTGATAAGGATTGCTACTCCGACCTTTGGTTGGAAAAGAAAAAGCACTGGCCGTATCGACTTTTAGGGGATCGGACGAATATCGCTCCTATCCCACCCCAAATGCATGAAGAACCCCGCAGCTTGTTGCGGGGTTCTTCAGTTGTTAACTATTGCTTTTAATAAACACCCTCTAGAGCTATACTTGTAAAGTATATCATATTATGATACTATTTACAGGTGAAGGGAAAACATCAACGAACTCTTGAGGCGTTTTTTTGAACCAACACTAGCAAATATTAATTGGAAGGATATTGAAGCGCTATTTACTGCATTAGACGGAGAAATATCCGAAGGACAAGGTTCCAGGGTGAGAGTAGCCTTAGGCGAAGCCAAGGCTGTATTCCATCGACCTCACCCCTAATAAGAAGCTAATAAAAGCACCGTTAAATCAGTAAGAAGGTTTATTGAGCAATCTGGAGTCAGGCCATGATG
>DAOVFE010000252.1 GCA_030673085.1 Anaerolineales bacterium
ATTGGAGACGCCATACTGGATCGCCTAGTTCACAATTCCTATAGATTACAGTTGAAAGGAGAATCTATGCGAAAAGTTTTCTCACCATTGCCTTCGCATACTACATGAGTGTATTATGTCCACGCAAGTGTCCAGCGTTGTGTTACTTTGCTTAGGTGATCGACATGGATCGGTACAAGTGGTCGACATCAATCGGATTAGGTGATCACCATCACCTGGAACAGGTGTCCAACATCACCGGAATATGCAAGTCCCACACCCAACCTCAAGCCGTTCATCTAATCCCCCCTGTTCGTCCCCCATAGGGGGACTGTGGGGGACACGAGCCCTATCCCCCACACCCCCGGTGGCAAGCGGCCGTTGATCTAGCGGGAAGACAGACGGTGTTATCGGCCGCTGCGGAGGAGGTCTGTTAATTGGAATATTCCTCATTGTGATGGTAAAAGTGAGCCTCCTTCTTACAATCATATACGGCAATGGTGGAGCGGAGCCGCGGCTGACGGAACTGTAAAAGATGCCCCGCAGCTGCTAAGAAATACGAAGCGTTATGTCGAAACAGGAACCAAACAAAGTCCAAATTTCAAAGCTTTGCGTTGGAGGTTACGAAGCATACGTTGCTTGAGAAGAGCTTCTTGTTTATCTACGTATGAATTGCCTTGGCAATGGTTGGCTTGCTGCGGGGTTCTTCACGCTTTCAAGAGGAATTTTAAACCGATGGCTCTCAATTTTAACAAATGGCCGTTTGGTTTAGAGGTAGCTTGCTATGATGATATGTACCCATCAATACCCGGTTAATCGTTTTCAGAAGATCATTTGTTGAGAAGGGTTTAGGTAGATATGCGTTGGCGCCGGCTTCCTCGCTTTTTACTTTATCTTCTGGGATTGGTCTAGCATTAATGATAATAATCGGAATATGTATCTGTTTCCCTCGCGAGCGCAATCGTGGAATAAAGTTTAGGCTGTCCTTCTCCGAGATGATGATGTCTGCCAGTATTAGGTCTGGGGTTGAATGCTCAAGAAAGGATTGGGCCTGGTCAAGGTCACGAGCTTGATAGACAATGAATCCGACAGTCTGAAGCAGTTCTGCGAGTACAGTTAGAGAAACGGGATCATCATCAATAAGCATGATCGACGGGCTGGGTCCGTTATTGCTCATTCCTGGGAGAGAATGCTCTTTAATATGCGACATATTTTTTCAACAATAGAATGAATAATGTGTCTTATGGTGTATTCTAAGGATATCCGATTTCCTATTTGCAATTTGCTTACAAGTTAGTAGCAAAACAAAAGGCAATTTTCAATGCCAAAGGAAGGAACTATTTAGTATATATGGAATCCAATAATCTAAGAGGTATATATGGGGTGTGGGCTTCGCTCACACCCCATATATGCCCCATTTCCCTACTTGCGGATGCTTTTTTCAGTGGATTCATGAATGAAGTAATGTAAATCGGAATGAATCAAGTCGAGGGATTACTTGTATCTGTCGTGCGAATGAAGCGTGATAAATCAGGAAATATTAGTGTAGAAAGTTTGCCGCGCTTGAAAGCCACCTTGTTCATAGCCTCGAAATTGCTGTGGACTTCTCGGAGCGCACGGACCTGCCATCCCGGCGGCTCCTGAGAGAATATTATCAGGGCCACCGTATATTGACCCGGTATTAGCAATAGCAGCTTTCCATCATTAGTCTGGGTCGCAAACATTCTACCCGAAGAGCTTTGTGTTCCATCGATGCCAAAAGAGGTGATCAAGGAAAGCGCCTGCTTATATTCGGAAGGCAGTACTCCCTGATGGAATAGGCGCTTATGATCGCGAATGTTGAAAAAGGCTACTCCATAGACCTGGGCTTCATTAAGCTGCATTAAGAAGCTCGTTTTACCTTCTTCAAGCACAACACGCCAGAGCTCATTTTCAGGATGCAACTTGCCCATTCGAAGAGCTATCTCGCGCTGTTCAGAATAGTGTTTACGGATGGCGCGATATTGAGCTGCGTTAACACGGCCTTGCTGGAAGTCTCTCTCTAGGCGGCTATTCTTCTTATCAAGCGATAGAAGCAATTGCTTCAATTCGGTATTTAGATTTTGAGGAATCACAATATTTGTATCTGGATCTGTGGCCAACGGGCCGGCAGCGACGACTTCCAGATTGGACAGAGGGCTGGTAGCAGGCGGCTCTTCAGCAAAAGGCGGGATGAATTTGCTTGTTAATCTATCGACGTTTGCTTCCTGCGACCGGAGGAATTCTCGGACGGCGCGAAGTTGCCCGGCGCTGATCGATCCATCGCAGAAAGCAATAGCAGCAGAAAGCAGCCGTTGGCGAGCTCGTTCAAGCTGTTCATTGGCAGCTCGCAATTCGGGAGATTGCTCCGCGCTTGTCTGCTCGACGTTTTGCGGCTCTACCAGCTTTGCCGGTAGAGATTCCCAATCTTTATTGAGATCAGGAGGTTTATCCATAATTTGTATAATACTATAGGTTTTAGTCTTTCGCATGCAAAAGAGCGATCTTTAGGCTGGATTTTGCCAAGGAAAGCTGGCATGTGGTATAAGTACAAAGACTGGTTTTGATTAGTGATCAAAGACGAAGTCAGTATTAAATAGTAAAAAAAAGTTTTTGGGGTTATTGAGATATGTAGTGCAATGACTGCATATTCTTTTACAATACTTTTGATCGAGAGATCATTAATAAAGCGCTCGAAGAAGACAAACCCAATCGGAAAAGGCGCTTGGATTTATTTAAATATGTACCTGAAATAGTGAGAAGAGGAAATTGAAAGAATTGCCTATAGAAAAGCGGATTTTAGGAACTAATTGCTCTTTTTCAACGTCCTCGAAGAAGATAGTTGTTTAATGAAGATTTATGCTGAACGGGAGTTGGTTCAGGGAGGTGCAATGATATCAAGGATGCGATGGATACTGTTGCTGTTGATTGCAGGGATGGCGGTTACGGGATGCAAGTCGAAAAATGGGACGGAGGCTGAAGCGACGCTTTCAAGTCAGGATGTGATCCACACCGCGGAAGCTATTGCTGAGGCGACGCGAAGCGCAATTACTCCGACTCAAACACGGATGCCTATCACGCCGACGGTGACAACTCCGCCGATGACTCCGACGCCGTCTGAAACTGCAACACCTGGGATGGCGATGGCTACGGCAAATTACAATGCCAATGTACGAACAGGACCGGGAGAAGAATATGATTGGGTCGACTTCTTCTTAGCAGAGCAAGTAGCCGAGCTGTTGGGCCGCTACGACAATCCATCATCGGGCACATGGTGGTATTTAAGGAGAATCGAGATCGGTCTGGATGGGTGGGTGTGGGGCGGCGCCGTTACGTTAGCGGGAGATACTAGCGGGGTGCCTTATCTTGAACCTCCGCCGACACCCACATCTACTCCGAAACCTACCAATCCTCCTGCGCCAACCGATACTCCAACGCCGTAGGAGTCAAGCGAGAAAAAAGAGAGTGTTGAAAAAGGGAAACCACTTGCCGATGGGATGGTAAATATGGGGGGTAGGCTTCGCCCACACCCCATATTTACCATCCCATCGTCAAGTGGTTC
>DAOVFE010000461.1 GCA_030673085.1 Anaerolineales bacterium
CAGCTCCTTCCATGGGGGAAATAAACAGAATGATGCCCCTTCCCAAACTCAATATGCATATTTCGATGATTTCAGGCTTAACTTATATGACTCTCCACCAAAACCAGTGAAGACGCCAATTCCGAATATTGAGTAAAAAGAGGATTCAATAAATATTGCATACAAGTATAAACCCACGACCTGGTATAAAAGGATCAGCGAAATTCACAACCTGCGTTGATTGTAAATCGCAATGTTTAGATCGTCGAAAAAGAGAGGAATCATAGGAAAAAGCCAGAATACCACACAGCAAGTTGTTGGGTTTCATGGCTTTTTCCCATAAAGTATGAGAGTCCATGCCAATTATGAATCATTCAACTACTGATCGCTCGAAAGCAGAGACAATCTCAGCAGCACAGATGGATAACGGTGATCAATTTCAGGCGGATGGCGTAGCTACCATTGCTGTTGCGCATGCTACGCATGACACTTATACCGCCTTCTTATCACCTCTCTTGCCGACCTTCATTTCCAGCTTATCTCTATCCAGGACAGAGGCGGGGCTGCTTACGGTCTTCATGCAAATCCCGTCGGTATTCCAACCTGTCATTGGTTATCTGGCCGATCACGTCAGCATGCGTTACTTGGTTATCCTGGCCCCGGCAATTACCGGTGCGCTGATGAGCCTTTTAGGCATAGTCCCGAGCTATGGAATCATGGCCTTGCTCTTAGTGCTGGCGGGATTTAGCTCGGCTGGATTTCACGCCGTGGGGCCGGCAATGGCCGGAAATCTGTCCGGGCGGAACCTGGGCCGAGGTCTGAGCTTCTGGGTTGTGGGAGGAGAAATTGGACGCACGATAGGCCCTATCGTGATCGTTACTATAGTACGGTATTTTACTATCGGCAACACTCCATGGCTGATGATAGGCGGTTTTATTGTTTCAGGGATTCTCTTTATTCGACTAAGAGATATTCCCAAAAGCGCCATGAAAGTCAACCAAGGACTGCCATGGCGGCCGGCGCTGATCCGGATGAGGCCGGTTATGACGCTACTGGTGGGCCTGATTATTGCGCGTTCCTTTATGGTTTCATCGCTCGGCATATATTTGCCAATCTTTCTTACAGAAGAGGGAGCCAATCTTTGGCTGGCGGGTGCGTCTCTTTCAATAGTAGAAGCGGCGGGTGTGGCTGGAGCATTGCTCGGCGGCTCGATAAGCGACCGGCTGGGCCGCCGGCTCGTGCTCACAATTTCTCACTTGTTGGCTGCGATCTTCATGCTTGCATTTTTAGCGAGCACCGGATCGGTTAGATTTCCCATCTTAATGGCTCTGGGTTTTAGCGCGTTGTCTATTAACCCGGTCATTATGGCGCTAGTGCTAGAGAACTTTCCTGAGAACCGGGCGCTGGCTAATGGGATGTATTTGGGATTGAGCTTTGTAA
>DAOVFE010000221.1 GCA_030673085.1 Anaerolineales bacterium
ATGGCCAGGGCCGTAGGCACTGCAGGGCGATAGTCCTGAGCGAATATTTAAACAAAACCCGTACCCGAAGGGGCAAAATTCCGCAATGGGGGATGTCCCTAAAGGACATCCCTAAAGGAATTTTGAGGGTTTTGTCATTTATTTTCCATTCTCTATAAACAGTGGAAAGATGACATAATGTGAATATACCCGCGGAAAGCTGCCGGCGCGTCTCTATTTCATCCGAATCGAATAATTAGCCGGTTGATTCGCCGACAAGCGGGGCTGGTATAAATGAAGAGTTCTGATGAGTCGTATCTATTAGAGGGGAAACGCTCTCAATAAAAGTATACGCTGGTAGCGAAAGGTCAAAGACGGGGCCATTATAAAAAGGCAGCGATGAAAAGAGCTGCTTCTCGGAGAATTCTGATTAATGGCCTAGCTTGGCAAAGTTAGGCTAGAAAAGCGACTAAGGGAAATTTCTTTAGGCGGTGTAAGGCGCGGCTTCGTTCTTCTCTTTTTGATCTGTTGGCTGTGGAACCTTTAATTTAAACCAGGCGGGCAAAATAGTCAGACTGCCAATAACTACGGTGATCAGGAATGGCGCTTTTGGTCCGATCCAATTCCAAATCTGACTTCCAATCCAGGGGGCAGGAAGTGAAAATATTCCCAGGCTGGTGGCAACCAAGCCATAAGCCATTCCTCTTAATCGCCGGGGAACGCCGCGAGCGATCAGCGAGCTAGCCGCTGGATCTAAAAGGCCACCACCGATTCCTAATAGAATCCAAGAGAAAGCAAAGCCCCAGAACGCGGATGCTAACGCAAATGACAGCCGAGAGAGAATCATCGTGGCCAGTCCGAGTACGATTCCTAATCGCTCGGAGGTTTTATCAACCAGCCAGCCGGCGGGAATAGTTGTCAACGCCAGCGCTATTCCGAACATGCCGTCGAGAAATCCGATATCCTGCTTGCTGATGGCGGCAATATCGCGCAGGTAGATTGGCATTAGATCGAAAGAGAGCTTGAATGCAATATCGCGTACGCCGTCGACAATCAGGATCCATGTTACTAGACCTCCCGAGAGCATTACAACCCACATCTCGCTGAAAGAGCAGCGTAATGAGCTTAAATTGAATTTTTGAGTTTGCGATGGTATATAAGGCTGGCTGGTGTGGTTAAGAATGATGAACAGCACCGCGGCAAGGCCAAATGTAACTGTGGCTGCGGCGAACATTGCGCGATAGCTGAATCTTTCAGCGAACATGCCCCCCAGAGGGGGGCCTGCTATCCATGCAAGCGTGATAACCGTTTGAGAAATTCCAAAGACCCGGCCACGATTTGATTCAGTGGTGTAATCGGCAATATAGGCTTTGTAGGAGGGAAAGATGAGAGCGGTTGATAAGGCGAGGAAAGCCGGGCCCAGGAGGGCAAATTGCCATTTGGATGCAAACCCATAGGCAGCATAGGTAAGTACGCCAGCTATGCTGCCGTAAGTCATAGCCCTAAGACGGCCAATAGTATCTGATATCCATCCCCCGAATATCCGCAGGATTAGAGGAAAAGCCAGCGAAATTGTAAAAAACAGGCCAATTTCTTCAATCTTGGCGCCTAATTCACGCAGGTAAACTGGCACTTGGACCATCGTCATCGTGCGTGAAGCTTCAGCGAGCGCCATTGCGATTAAAAAGAACGCCAGACGTCGATTGATAAGTGATTGATGTGGACTTTTTTCCATACTGGTTTGATCCATCCCCCTGCTTGTTTGAGGTATGGAAAGACTAGCTCTTTATTCTAACGGTGTTTTAAATTCATTTTGCCACTTAAAGCATGTAGAAGCAACTATCTGCGGAAAATGCTTTTCCTTTAGGGGATGAAGCGAAGCTTGCAAAAAGCGAGTAGCGGAGACAGAATGGTGGGGAAAATGTCCCAAAAGATGACCGCAATCGCTATGGATACGAATGGTTCAATGAAGATGCGCTGGATGGCGGGTAACGACCTGATTAGGCATGATGCAACGGATTGCGATAAGCGAAATATCTGGCATTCGGGAGAGCTTCGGCATGAGTTCTGATGCAAAGCCCGGATATTGTGAAAATTTTGTAAGTCGATTGCATAAAATCGAATGATCGCATTGCTTGAGTAGATCTCTTTCGGAGGAATAAATCTAGAGAGTGAAGGCCTGATTCCCGAATCTAGCTCGCCAAAGCAGCATTTTAGCCGGTATGAATGTGCATTTATGGGAAAAAGCCAAAATACCCCATATCTTGCTGCGAGGATGAATAGCCAGCGGAAGTTTGGGGACAGCAGCCCCCATATTGGCTTTTTCCTTGGAAGATGCCCCGCAGCTTGCTGCGGGGTTCTTCACTTCAAGTAGAGTATCAGCAGGCCGGTTTAAGCAGACTTTTTAGCTCTTCAAGTGTTTGTTCAGTTGTTTGGAAGTGAATGGCATGCATCCCGATCATTTGAGCGCCTTCGACGTTTCTTTTGAAATCGTCAATAAATACTGCCTGTGCTGGCAATACACCGAGATTATCAAGCGATAGCCGATATATCCGGGCATCGGGTTTGATCATCCCGACCTCGGCTGAGATCACGATGTCATCAAATGCATCCGCAATATGCAACTCATTAGACAGAACATGGCGGATATCTGGCCATGCGTTAGTGATCATGCCTATCTTGTAGGTGGGGCGAAGGCTTTTGCTAAAATTTATCAGGCTATAGTCGACCTGATCGCCGGCAAAGAAGTCATAGCGTAGTTGTAGTGCATCCGCATCCGAAAGATGGAGGTGATCTCTTACCCAAGCCCATATATCATCGTCGCCGGCAAGGCCGAGGGACGCTTTCTGCGATATCTCGCTGCAAAAAACTAATTGACTGAGATCAGATGGCGTAATTCCTAAACGAGAAGCCCATTGATTTCGCCAGTGCCAATCTTCGGTGCGCAGGATTACGTTGCCCATATCCCATATAACGGACCGAATTGTCTTGTCTGAGTTCGTATCGCTCAAGAGATTTCCTTAATTTATGCATGTGAGCCGGATAAATGAGTATTTTACCTCATCGAAAGCGGGGTGTTGGTTTTCCATGTACGTAAACCGGCACCAGTGTATGACCAAAAATGACATAGTAACCATTTATGAGAAGATTGATCTCTTACCATGGAAAGACTGCTGCCTGCAGTAGATGAAATTCACTCGCTAGCTTCAGATAGCGGCAAGGGTGCTAGGGACGCGGCTCTATCAGATGCTGACCAATGATGCCTTGCAGCAGTATGGCAAACGCTTATTTTCTCGTTCTGGGGGAAATAGTGGAACTGATCATCGAATTGTATTTAAGACTGCGCTGAAAAAAGTCCAAATGCGAGCAAGGTATTTTCCTACTGATGGATGCTTGTTTCAGTGGACTCATTTATGGTTCTTGATTATGAAGTTCCTTTGCCCCGTTGGCCATGCATACGCTTGATGCGAAGGGTCTCTTTATCTGAAAGAGCAGGTAGATCGTGGGCTTTATCAATACCGAGTGCCTTGCGTTGTGCTTCACGCCAACGGGCAAGTCGTTCTTGAATCTCGAGTTCGTAGCCCTGATCGGATGGGTCGTAGAAATAGGTCCCCTTGAGTTCCTGAGGCAAGTATTGCTGCGGGATATGGTGGCCGGAGTACTGGTGAGGGTATTTATAGTCGCGGCCATGGCCGAGAGCCTTGGCATCTCTATTTGCATCTTTGAGATGATTTGGCACAGCTACCACGCCATGATCTTCAAGCAGACGGTAGGCCTTGAAATAGGCGCCGGTTGAATTAGACTTCGGCGCCGTAGCCAGGTAGAGGGTCGCTTCGACAATAGGGTAGATGCCCTCCGGCAGTCCTATGAATTCGAATGACTGAGCGGCGGCGGAAGCAATAGCCAACGCCATAGGGTCAGCCAGACCGATATCTTCGGATGCCAGGATCAGAAGTCTGCGCAAGATAAAGCGGGGAGATTCGCCGGCATAGAGCATCTTGGCTAGCCAATATAGCGCTGCGTCCGGATCTGAGCCGCGGATGGATTTAATGAAGGCTGAAATGGT
>DAOVFE010000462.1 GCA_030673085.1 Anaerolineales bacterium
TCACAGAGCGTTCGGCTTTCATTCCGGCCAGGCTGATTCCTTATTTAATCAATAGCACTTTCTTATCACTCGCTAATCATCAGCCCTAAACTACGATCTCACCTGCTCGATTTCGGTTGGCCAACAACCCGCCTGCCCGGCCTGTAAGTCGCACGCCGACTAGCATCCATCTCAATGATAGCATCGCCGGCAAAATTTTATGCTACCCAATCATAAACTCGGGTATTATTCTCAAACGAGGTCGCGCGCGGACCATTCTTCTCTAGCCATCCTTCGTGGGTTTATGGGAAAAAGCCAGAATACCCCGCAGCTTGCTGTGGGGATGAATGGCAAGCGGGGGTTTGGGGGCTGCCGTCCCCATATTGGCTTTTTCCTTAGAAGATGCCCCGCAGCTTGCTGCGGGGTTCTTCACTTGGCTCAAGAAAGCGAGTCAATTCATCCACCTCATGGCCTTTAGCCAGCACGCTTATGATGTCACCAACTTTAAGTTCGGTATCACCATGGGGAATTATAGTTTCACCTTCACGCTGAATACTCACGACGACAAAATCGCGTGGAATTTGTATCTCGCTCAACTTTCGTTCGGCGACAGGTGAATCGGGTGGAATAACAAATTCCCCCGCTTCCATCCCCGGCGGCGTTGTGAATCGTGTACTTGGTTTTGCCCCGCGCCGAATTACACCAAGTTCATAGGCTTTAATTACATCGCTTCGCCGCACAACACCGATAAGCTTTCGCGGATCTTCCCGGCTTACTACGGGCAAACGAGAGAGATCGCGTGGCGCCATTCGGCGCAACACATCTCTGACTGGCTCATCCATATAAGCTACAACCAGCTCTCGGGTGGCGATGTCTTTGATCCTTAAATTCTCCTCATCTGCACCTTTGCTAATAGCCCGCTGATAATCCTCAAGGGACACCATACCAAACAGCCTACACTCATTATCCAGGACCGGAAAAGCGGTACATGTAGCCTGAACAAAGAGCTGCGGTAGAGCTCGAACTGCTAGATCGGGATTCACAGTAGGCTGCTCATGGTTCATCACTTCACTTACCCGAACCGATTCCATTATATCGATCAAACGCCCATGCACCAATCGGATGCCGCGGCGCACCAATTTCAGGGTATAAATCGATTGGGGCAGGATATGCTGAGAGACGGCTGTAGCAGCAACAACCGCAGCCATAAGGGGAAGAATAATCTGGTAATTATCAGTCATCTCAAATACGATAAATATCGCCGTCAGTGGGGCGTGCGCAGCTGCCCCGAAGACTGCAGCCATGCCCACAGTCGCATATGGCCCGATGCCGGCTGAGAGATTCGGAAAAAGCCAAGTCACAATGTAGCCAAAGACGCCGCCCAACATCGCTCCTATAAATAATCCAGGCGCAAACACGCCGCCCGAGTTTCCTGACC
>DAOVFE010000004.1 GCA_030673085.1 Anaerolineales bacterium
GTAATCATGAATTACAAATGCAGAATAGCTTCACTCCTCGTATGAACTCACTATCGATGCTCGAATACGCTTCTCCACTTCATCTGTACTCATTTCCAGGACAGAGATTAACTTATCGAGTCCCTCTTCGCCCGCTACAATCTCAACTCGATTCTGGCGCACACCTAATACATCAGCCAGGAATATTTTTAATGCCTTGTTTATGTAGCCTTCTTTTATAGACTCAGCCACGCGTATACGAATCGTCCCATTTTGTTCAATTCCAACGATCTCTGTCTTGCGTGCTCGAGGCGTCACCCGAATAGCTACCGCCACACCTTGCCTGCCATCGTGAAGATTGTATTCTCGCATATGGAATTTCCTAATTAGCTTATTGCTAATAAAACATGAATTAGAATCTCTGACAATATCTGAATTAAAATGAGCAATACAATCGGACTTAAATCAAACATCCCAGTCCTGGGTAGGATCCGACGGATTGGATCCAACATAGGCTCGATAAGCGAATCCAACCATCGTCGTAATGGATGAAATGGATCCAATATGTAACTAATGACAATATCAATCAATATGAGTATGTTCAACGCAGATACCGCTAACTGAATAGACCTTATCAAAGTAGCCAATGCTTCATCCCTTCCCGATCCGTCATTATCGCACAATTTTATTACTTATGAAAATATCGAATATTACTAGCAACCAGTTAAAACATGATGTATCAAATAAGCTTGGGATTCATATAGAGCTCCACTTTATTCAATACTAATCACTTGGCAGAGTGATTGCTATCTCCTCGACAGCGGTTGTCAGTCAGTTCCTCACAGTCAAAATTGGTAGATTATTATTTTAATGCAATTAATGCTCCAAACCTTCCCGTTCGGCCGGATTCGCCACGATGCGAATACCAATCTTCCAGATTACAGGCAGTGCATAAGCCGGCAACTTCAATATTTTTCAAGCCCATCCCAGCCAGAATTTCGTAATTGGTTTTCCATAAATCAAGATGGAATTGTCCATTCCGGTTGACAAGAAAACTTTCAGCCTGTTTGCCAAAAGCCTTATAAAACCGATCTACAACATCTGAGCCAATGATGTAATGATCGACTCCAATGGATGGTCCAATGCCAGCAATTAAATCCGCTGGCTTACATCCATAAACTTGTATCATTGCATTCACGACCGCCTTTGCTACCATACGGACACTTCCAAGCCAACCGGCATGCGCCAATCCAATTGCCTTTTGTTGGGGATCAAAGAGTAAAATCGGAACACAATCAGCGAAACGCATGAATAAGGTAACTTCTGGATTATTAGTGATTATTGCATCCGCTTTTTTTAGACGGCACTCGCCTCGTGGCGCATCGGCTACTACGACTCGATCCGAATGCATTTGCCATACTTCATACGCAGAATTTATTGAGCGCTCTAAAGCTCGAAACGCCAGGCACTTGTTCTTTGCCACTCGCTCCAGGTCATCTCCTACTGTTGAGCCAACATTAAGCGAAGACCATGGCTCTGGGCTTACTCCACCCTTTCGGGTAAAGATTGAATGAACCAATCGCGGATGATCCAGCGATTGGAATTGGTATAAACGAAGAGATCCAGTTTGCCGAAAAGGCATAATATTAGCCTGCCATGATTTTCAATTAGGGACTAAACATCGGAGTGCTCATACATGGACTGCTGCTGATCCACCCGGACCAGCTTCGCCGTGATAGACACCCGCGCCTCCCTCATTGATTCCTCCATATAGGGATAAGCAAGCCATACATTCATTACCCCAAATAGAATCCCAACCACAGTTCTAATTAACGGCGTGCTTTCACGACTAGGGAATGGCAAGAACGGTATTGCGCCCACCAATTGGGAAATACCATCTAAGCCAATTGGGACTATGCCCAATAATACCCAGGCAAAAATAGATATGGGCTTAAGCCGTTTACGCAGAATAGCGAATAAAATGCCGGCAAACAGCAATCCTGCGTAAATAGCCACACAACGTTCGCAAAGTGCAACCTTATACCCAACCTTTTCGTTGCCGATGTATTGGCTTGCGTAAAATAAATCATTAGGCGACATGCCTATCATCTCTTCATACGCGTTGAATGAAGTACCAGCTGCCTCAATCGGGTAGGCCGGCTGTTCGCCGAAAAGGAACCAGGATCGATATGCTAATTGGTTACAGAGCGGGCCGTAGAGCTTATAGATCATTCCTGCAGGGCCCGTCAATCCTTGATTCATTAATATTGGTGCTGCAAACGGCAGCGCCAAATAAAGGGCGACAAATAAATTGAAGAGCAGCAGCCAATGTCGAATGATAAACAGCACCAAGCGCATCATGGCAATTGTCTGGCTTCGTTTCTTACCCGAAAGCGGCTTTTTTTCGAAATATCTATTTTTCGCCGCACCTAGTGTTATGCGCAAGTCGGTTTCATCTATTGGCTTACAAAGCATATATGGACCGACCTCAATTACAGGGACTTTATCGCCGAAGTGATCCTTCAAAGCGGGATCAACCTCAATATCAATCATTACTAGCTCATGATGGAATTCATCCTTTAATGCATCCAACTTAGAACGCGCCTCTTTACAGAGCCGGCAATCTCGCTTGGTGTAAAGTATTACACGCATCATTAATCAGTTTCCATTCTGGTTCAACCGAATTTGCAGCTAGCTATCCTTCATCCTCTTGATCAATTCCAGATCCCAATTGACCGATTCCACCTAATAAAATAATCCTACGGCTCTATTAAGTCCTGATAAAAATATTTAATAAAAAGCCCTGAAGGATCGATCTTCGCTTTCTCAGCAAGCCATCTTATTTACATCGCCATACTTTGCTACTAAAGGCATAGCATCTCTTCCGGCCAGGCTCCTCAGATCATTATCGCCAGATGCCATATAGTCATTTCTAATTGTGTTTTTTTCGTCTGCAATGTCCACATCAAATCGCTCAGAAGTTTACCATATACAATTTTTGGCGCTATCATACATCCATAATTGATCGGTGATCATGTTTAATATTTATAGTATTTTGGTTAACTATGGCCAATTTTCCCCATCTCGTCTGTCTGTAAATAGACAACGGGTATTGTTAACCTTCTGACAGCGCTAGTAGCCGGTTATATTCGAGTCTATCTGCTTTATTATGACGATCAGAGCTTTGTCGCCAGTCTAAGCATCTCATCTGGCTGCATATTCGAAGTCACCCGAGTAGTGTGAGCGCGAGTCCAAGCCCGCAACTTGTTCGGCCAGCGCCATAAGGCAAGCAAGTCTTCCGGATAGCGACGACAGCTAGCGCCAATATTAATCCAATAGCGATTTCCGAAAGCCTCCGCCCATTCTTCCCAGGGAACCATATCGGGAGTACGCGAGAAAGTGGCCAGACCGGAAAAAAATATTGGCCTATCGGCCGGAAATGCATCCAGATTGCTTTTTAGGAAAGCAAGGCTGTCTGTAGTATTAAAGATCAGCCACAAAGGCAGTAGCCCTCCCTGAACTACCTCGGTTGGGCCATACTGTGTAAAAGTCTCAACAATGACGCCCTGCGCCTCAATCTTTGATCGGTGACAGAGTTCTTTCTGAGCCATAAATGCTAGACGTGAATAATCATGTGGATGCGGCAACCTTATCCGTAAAAAACGAAAGCCCTCACGATCTGCGAATCGCTGTAAAGCCTCATCCAATCCCGGCTCGCTCCCCCATTCCGATTCGGGTTTTTCTTCCGCCCGAAATTCATCTAATCGCCAGCCTCCGCGATGCTTTGAACCGGCCGCCGACAGAGCGTTATCAATCCGATCACTTCCGGTAAGGAATTCCTCCGCCGTTATTCCGCCCCACCCTCCTACCTGATAGCGATGACGAGGACCGAGGTGGTATTGGATCCAATGTGCTTGACAATCCAGATATACAATCGTCCCCCCTGGACTGAGACGATTCCGAATGAAATGGCGATAGCCGTCAGGAATATCCAACAATTTGATTCTTACATGATTGATCATTCGAGTAAGCCAACCATCGTGAACTGGATCGAAATGGCTAATAGCGAGCACGTCCGGATTATTCTTGAGAATCGGCTCAACCAACTTAAGGGCATTTGCGCAGTGTCTCGCGACATCATCGTCAGGGCTTCCCCCGCGAAAGCCAAGAATAAATGGTTGTGGAAGAAAAGGAGCGCCCAGAGCAACCGATAGATGAGCTGCTGCTCCACCCAGCGCAGCCCCCACAACTACTGCATCAAAGGGCCCCGGCAATCCTTCGTAATCCGCTAACCGCTCATCAACTAGCTGCTCAATCTGCAGCTTATCGGTTAACGATGCATCAAGTGCATTGCGAGCGGTGTCCCATTCAACGGCACGCCGGATGATGGCTGTCGGGAAGAAGCTCATGACGGTTAATGCAATTTTCTGCCAGATCGGGAATTCATACACATTGAAAGGCCGATTTTGCAAGGCTGCTGCAACCGCCCGTGTAATAACTGGTGAAGCGCTTTCCCGACTTTCCGATGAAGCAGTCAACCCGCTATTTGGATGCTCAGATTGCTGATGGATCGTTTTCTTTCTCAATGCGGCCTCTGTGCTATTGCTCCAATCTCCCTGTTTCCCTAGATAGATTTTAAGAAGCTGTTTCGATCAATTGCTGCTGTCGTTCGTGTTCTGCCCGTTCACGTAATTGCTCTCGCAGTGTGTTAATATCCTTGGGCACCAGGTATGCAGCCATTGCAAGCAAAATCGAGCCTAGTATCCATGTTGTAGTGCATATCAATAGAATCGCGTTTTCAAGCGAAGATCCCACAGCAATAGCTCCTGCCAACCATGGAGCCAAGGCCGCGCCGGCATTCTCAATTAGGTATTGAATTGCAAGCGCCGTACTGCGGACTTCAGGCAGAGTGATATCGTAAACAGTTGAAATCACGTTGGGGCTTGCAAAGGGGATGAAAAGCGCAGTTATGCAGAGCATCACCATAAAGAGCGTTTGATTCTCAACCGGCACATTAATAGTCGACCATAACAGTACAGCTCCTATTAAAACCGCGGCCATTGAAACCAATAATCGCCCACGTCGGGTTCGTTTAAAAGCAAAGTCACCGGCAGCTCCGCCAACAAAGTAGCCCGCAGCCAAGATTAAGATCGCCGGCGCCATTGTCGTCAAAATAGCCTCGCTGCTATAATTTCGTTCCGTCTCTAGATAGCGGAAGAACCAATATGTGATGACGTTCCAGGGAAAAACGCCAACAAAACCCTGGGCAAAGAGCAAAATCAAGCTTTTCTTACTAAATAAACCAAGCGCGATTTTTTTATCAAAACGATAAATGCCAATCTGCTCCAAATCCGCCAGCTCGGGTTCGCTTTTCCCGCGAGGAGCCTCCTTTATCGTAAAGAAGATTACCGCTGCCAATACAACGCCCAACGATCCGGTGATATAAAATATATGTCTCCATCCGATTACTGCGCTGAGTGATGTAGCAACCACCAAGCCCAACATATATCCTAACGGTTGCGCAAGCTGCAGTAATCCATACACCTTTCCCCGGATAGCAGGACCAAAGTAGTCTGATATCAAGCTGTATAGTCCTGGATAGCTTGAATCATCGATCCCTGTAGTAGCCCGGCTGGCCAGAAAAGTGGTATAGGTCGGCGCAATCGCGCTCAGCCATGTTGTTGAGCCCCAAATAAAAGCCGCTAGAGACAAGAGCTTTGCGCGTCCATAACGATCATATAGGTAACCCCAGAGCGGGTACATGAACGCCCCAACCAAAAGCGCCCCCGAGAAGACCTTGCCCATTTGCTCTTCATTGATATTAAATGTCTCCATAATGGGTGTGGTAAGGGGACCAATCAGCAGCTTATCCGATTGATGTAGAAGCATAAAAACGAAAAAAACAGCAACTACGAACCAACGGTATTTTGAGCCGGATTTCATGGAGACCTCCTTCTTAAATGCGTATTAAATATTTAATTGCTTGGCATGTGGCAAATGCCCTTGTTCCGCTCCAGGATCGCCTCGAATAAGCTCGATTGCATGGGGCATTGCCGGCAAAATCACTTCTAGATTTTCTTTCGCTCCGCGCGGGCTTCCGGGCAAATTGACAATCAGCACCTTCCCTCTGATTCCAGCCATGGCACGCGATAGCATTGCGTGAGGCGTAATTTTTAAGCTAAAAGCCCGCATGGCTTCAGCCAATCCTGGAGCCATTCGATCAACAACAGCAATTGTTGCCTCTGGGGTGCAATCACGTTGAGAGAAACCGGTCCCCCCGGTCGTAACAATCAGATCCATAATGTCTGAATCGGCCCAATCGATTAAAGTAGATTCGATCATCTTTTGTTCATCAGGGACAATGCCGGTCTTAGCGATAGTCCAACCATTTTGTGTCATTATTTGCACTAATAAAGGGCCGGATTGATCCTCGCGTTCTCCGCGCGCCGAGCGATCTGAAACAGTAAGCACACCCACTCTCATACAAGCTCCTTTCCTAAGATATATAAATCCATTACGCTACAACCCATCCGTTTATAGAAAGCCATGGCCTCTTGATTCCCCTCCTTAACTAGCAAATAGTACTTTAAGCACCCTTTGCTACGCAAACGCTGCTCCAATTCTTCCATCAGCGCCCGGCCAATTCCCTTCTTACGGTAGCGGCTATCTACAGCCAAATGATAAATTTTTTCCCGACGACCGTCGAACCCGCCCATCACCGCTCCAATAATGCTCCCTTCATCTTCAGCAATCAGAAAAAGGTCAGGATCCCTTTTTATCTTTTTAAGAATCTCTTGCGGTTCATCAGATCGTCCTAAGTGAATTCCCTGCTCTGACTTAGCCCAGAGATCCAGGACTGTTTCTAAATCACACTCAAATTCAAAAGTTCGAATCTGCATCGCAACTCCCCAAAAAAAAAGACGTGCGCGGCCAAATAGAAAATGGCCTCGCACAGTTACCGTCTATCGACCTTCATGCTACATCTGATGGCAGCACGAGCGTGGCGTTTAATCGTTATCTCCTCCCACTATGCTTTTCCAATTGCCATGAATACCATCTTCAGTCACGCCAAAATAGATTCGGATGCCTTGTGAAGTCTTTTGCGCCAGATCATATCGCGCGCTTTTGCCACGCCGTTGAACCTGCAAAATGCCGATATCTCCTCTCCATGTGATGGATGCGGTGGACAAATCCTCTGGCAAGCTGGAATACTGCAAGATAGCATAATGCCAAAGACGACGAGCGGAGGATTTGGTCACATTTTTAACAACATTGCCATTACGCAGATCGCGCATAGTGAAGTATTTATTGCCATGTCGTTCTTCAACTGTAACAATTTCAACCCCTGTGCGTGGCGGTGAAATACCCCCTTCACCTTCATCTTCCATTTCGACAGGCTTCTTTTCAGCAATTGAAAGATCTGTATCCTTCAAGCCGCGTCTGACCAATTGAAAAATTTCATCCCGGACTGCCAGTCCTGTTTCTGTTTCGCTACGAACATAGATTTTATTATCGTCTACAGCATAGGGCGGATCGTCGCCGCGCGGCACCAGCACACGGAGGATTTTTTTCCCTTTAGTCGTTTTTGTATCCACCTGGCAATTGAGACGCGGAGTAATTCTATTGCTTATCTCCTTTTCGAGCTGTCGCACTGATGCAGCCGGATGGGCAATACCAGCAACCGGTTCTTTCACATTGGCGTTCAGACCGATAAAAAGTGTGCCGCCATTGGTATTAGCAAAGGCGCATACTTCAGCGATGATCGTGTAAAGACAGCCTCCTCGAACGGTCATGCCCTCGTGAAAATCCTGAATAATGCTTGGGCCTTCTTCGCGCGCCTGTTGCACAAAATCGATGCCCTGATAAAAAGATGCTCGATAAGGACGTGTTCGGGAGAAATCGTTGCTTAGGAACAACTCTTTCAAAGCGTCGAAACTGACTTCGGGTAGATAGACTTCAGTAGTTCGATCACCAATACCTAGATTCTTTGGATTCTTTGGATCTACTCGCAGACGATGCGCGTCTGATCCTTGTATACAATGCATCCTCCGGGGATATTCAGGTTTTGCGCCATTAAAAAATGCTGCTGTCGAGTGCCGTCCTTTCTTCTCTAAATCCGTGACCTCAAGAGCGTGCAAGTTAGAATCCTGGGTATAGGCAATCTTAGTCTGTCCGCTAAAATGCAAGCCGCGCATGGCAACGCCATGGGTCGAGTTGGCATGCGCCGCAATGACCAGCCCTCCGGCTTCATTAATGATCTTGTACGCCGTTAGAACATCAGTACTTGCGCCGATTGTTAGCGACCCTAGATCAAGCTGATCAGCAGGAATATTAAGAGAAAGAAGCAAGTATTCAAGCTCGCGAATAGATTTGCTCGGCGGGAATATTCCCAGAATATGAAAACCCAATGTCGCAGTAAATTCGAAACCAGGCAGAACGAAGACCTTTGTCAGCAAGCGGCGATACTCGCTCAAATTCTGGCGTTCTTCGTCAGTCTGGCGCCCCAACTGCTCTAACATTTCTAGCTGAGTAATATTCTCCTTCATCTGCCGATAGCCGGCGACAGTATTATGATCAGTAAAAGCGACGATCTCTATATTGCGCTCGTCACATTGCTGCAAAATTTGCAAATAAGAAACGCCCGTCTCCTGGTAATCTCCGGATGCCGGCGTATGGAGATGTAAATCCATTAAATGCCATTTCAATGAGGTTTTACGCCCCTTTTTTTTAACCCCTTTTCTTTCCTTATTCATAGTTTCTTTCCATTATTGTTCCTCTCTATAGCAAGAGTATTTTTTATTACATTCATTAGCATTTCTGGTGTATAAGGCTTCAGTAAAAAAGCATCCGCCCCTGCCGCTATGCATTTTTCAGTCAGGTCCATTCCCGAACTCATAACCACTCGAACGTCGGTCAGATCAGTAGAAGACCGCATTTCTTTTAGCAATTCTGTTCCATCTTGGTTGAAGATAAAGACATCCATAAGGACAAGATCCGGCGAGGTTGCCCGAATATCATCCAAGATATTCTTACGATCGGTAAATGAAGCCACTTCAAATCCGTCCATCTCGAATAATATCTTGAGCAATGAGACTGTGTTTTGATCATCATCGATGATCATCAATTTAGACATACACTACGCCCCTTCCCCCTTATCAAAAGGACATCTATAGCTTTAGGTCAATCAGCTTTCATTCGCGAAGCTGTATTTATTTTAATGGGACAGTTTTCTTGGTCTTCCCCGCCGTTTCTTTAGATTTCGATTGTTGTTTTGGTTTTTTAGCTCGACGGCGCGCCTTTGGCTTCAATGCTGCTTTTAGCACATCGCTGACAATATCGACAAAAATAAATTCTATTTCTTTTTGAATTTCGTCGGGTACATCCTCAAGGTCGACCTCATTACGCCGCGGCAATATAACTTTTTTTAGACCCGCGCGGTGCGCGGCAAGAACCTTTTCCTTCATGCCGCCAATAGGCAAAACCTTTCCCCGGAGCGTGATTTCTCCTGTCATTCCCACGTCGCTTCGCACCGGCCTTCCGGCTGCAAGCGAGGCGAGTGCAACCGCTATAGTTACGCCGGCAGATGGGCCATCCTTCGGTTGTGCTCCGGCCGGAACATGAAGATGCAGATCATGTGTTTCCCAGTAATCTGGATCTATCTTAAGCATATCCGAAATCGAGCGTATGTACGAGAGCGCAGCACGCGCCGATTCCTTCATTACATCCCCTAACGAGCCGGTCAGGATAAATTCCTTTTGTCCCGGCATTGCGGTTGCCTCAATAAAGAGTACTTCGCCGCCAGTTGGCGTCCAGGCTAACCCGGTGGCCACGCCTGGAATAGAAGTTCGGTCCGTAATTTCCTCCATGCCGAAGTATCGTGGTTTATGAAGGTATTCGGCCACAACCTCTGGCGTAATGATGACGGTTTCAGCTTTATTCTCAGCGATCTTGGTTGCGACTCTTCGACATACCCGCCCAATTTCGCGCTCCAGATTTCGCACACCCGCTTCGCGTGTGTAGGAACGAATTAAAACAAGCATTGCATCATCGTTAATGCTAACTTCTCTTATTCGCAATCCGTTTTCTCGGATCTGCCGAGGGACCAGATACCCTTTTGCAATTGCTACCTTTTCCCTTTCGGTATAGCTAGAAAGCCGAATTACCTCCATTCGATCAAGTAGCGGTGCAGGAATTGTCTCCGACCAATTGGCCGTAGTGATAAACATAACCTGCGAAAGATCAAAAGCGGTTTCAAGATAATGATCTCGAAATTCGCAATTCTGCTCAGGATCGAGCACTTCGAGCAGAGCTGATGCCGGATCGCCTCTGAAATCTCTCCCCATCTTATCGACTTCATCAAGCATGAATATCGGGTTATTTGATTCAATTCGCCGCAAAGCCTGCAGAATCCGGCCTGGCATCGCACCGATATAAGTTCGGCGGTGCCCGCGTATTTCGGCTTCATCATGCATACCGCCAAGCGAGATTCTAACGAACTTGCGCCCCATTGCCCGGGCGATGGACCTCCCTAATGAAGTCTTGCCAACACCAGGCGGTCCAATGAAGCATAGTATCACTCCTTCTCTCTCACGGCGGATATAATCTTTGGGCTGTTCTTCCTCCTCGCTGTCTTGCCGCTCCGACTTAAGCTTGCGCACTGCTAGATACTCTAAAATGCGTTCTTTGATATCACGCAAGCCATAGTGGTCCTCATCAAGCACCTTTCGAGCATTCTCGAGGTCGAGATTGTCTTCAGTGGCCTTATCCCAAGGCATCGTAACCAGTGTATCCAGATAAGTCCGGATGACTCCATACTCGGCCGCAGCCGTTGGCAACCGCGCCAGCCGATCAAGCTCTCGGCGGGCCTGTTTTTCGGTCTCTTCAGACATATGGGCTTCTTCGATTTTCTTTCGAAATTCTTCAACTTCGGCTTGTTGTTCATCGCTCTCACCCAACTCCCGTTGAATGGCTTTTTGCTGCTCACGTAAATAATATTCTCGCTGGACTTTTTCGATCTCCGTTCGAGCCTCTCGCTCGATTTGCTGGCCCAAGGTGAGAACTTCGACTTCCCGGCTTAGCAATGCATTTAATTGCTGAAGCTTAGCCATAGTTGAATTCTCATCTAGAATCTGTTGAGCTTGCTTGAGATCCACTCTCTGGTAGTTGGCAATGGTATAGGCCACATGCAGCGGATCATCAAGCAATAGCGCGCTGCCTACGATTTCGCGCGGCAGGGATGATGTCAGCTCGGCAATTTTCTGGAATTGATCTTTGGCTGCCCGAACCTGCGCTTCAATTTCAACTCCTTCTTCGACCATTTCTGGCTTTAGCTCAATCTCGGCTTTAAGATAGGGTTCCAGTGCAATGAATTTTTGCAATTTAAAGCGCGCCAGACCATGCATGATTAATCGAATCGTTCCATCTGGCGCTCGGAATAGCCGCTTTATAGCCGCTATCGTTCCGTACTCAAACAGATCTTCAGGACCGGGCAGTTCAAGCGCGGGCTTCCTCGACGCCACCAGGCCGATTATTCGATCTCCCTGAACGACATCATCTACCAACTTAATGGAGCGCTCCTGGCCAATCGTTAACGGCACTGCCGTATGTGGATATACAACCACCCCGCGTAAAGGCAAAATCGGGATCTCTTTAGGGATTTCCAGATTATCTACCTTAGGTGAAGGCACCAGCAACTCTCCGCTGTCATCCTTTACAAGGATGATCGGGGATTCCTTTTTCCCAGCGCCTTCTTTGAAATATGCTTTAAATCTCATCTTCGTTTCACGATTACCCAGCAGAGAAGCTTATAGCATATAGGCCACATTCTGATAAGCTGCTTCTGCACGATTGCAGTTTACACATATCGTTTTCGATCAGTTTTTATCCGTTATCGCTATCTCTTTAGGATGACCTTTTGTCAGCATAACTCGCAAGAAGCCATCGCTGTAGATCGCTTTAATTGAAGAGACATCCACTATCGCCGATATTTTCACATTAGTTGCAAACTCGCCATAGGCAATTTCTATCTGGTGGTAAGCCTTAGATCCTCCGCGTTCATACCGAATACCAGATATCGATAGCACTTGGCGTTCTATGGTGATATTAAAATCATCCCTGCACATCCCGGCCACTTCAACTATCACCACGTAGGCTTCATCTGTTTCGTACATATCCGTCGGCGGCCGCCAAATATTGACGCATCGCTTCAAACGAATTGCACTTTCCCATTCCAGTTCATCTCGCCAGGACTCATCTTCACTGGAAAGCCTAAGCGTAGACCGAATATCAGTTAATTCTTCCTTACTCATGAAATGTCAACCTTAGCGAGGATCGATCATCATGCCTTCGCTCATTCTACCACAGCGGCTCTTGCCAGAGAAAATGTGCATGCCAAATTTTCAAGGGCTACTATCTGGCCTAAATCTGAACAGTTTAGCTAGAGTATTCAGCTATATAAATACCTAAGGGCCGGTTGTAAAACTCGTAATAGATAATTTTATATCCCACTTGGAATAAAATAATGGCATAATCTTAACACTATCGCCCCACTTAAGCCTGAATTTCTCTATTATTTTGGGACAGTGTCCTACTCTTGGCCGGAGTTGAGCAGTTATGAAGCCGAATCCTAAATTGCTCAAATTATGATTTATTCGCTATGCACATTAATCGGTTTCGACAAGGTTAGAGCAATAGAGCCATGATGATATTTGCAGAGGAGATTCTCTTTATGGGAGATAGCAATAATTCCAACAGCAAATATCCAAAATTGATAATGTCTTGCCTGGACTCAGATCGTCATATCCTATTACTAACGCACCTGTGTTAGTTAATCTCTAATTCCAGTGGAGCGACGGTTATTTAGAGTTCCAGTTCCATAAAATCTTTCGCCAGCCCAGCATCACCCTTAAAAGTATTTTTCGCTTCACTAACCAGATCTGATAAAACCGATCCTTTGATTGAATAATGAATCAATAACAAACGACGAGCGCCTGCCTGACGGGCGATTTCGCCGGCCTTTTCGGCCGATGTATGCCCGCTCATGCAGCCACTGGCTTCATGCAGCAAAATATCGGCATTCCGCGCTAAGCGAATAACCTCCGGGCAAGGCTCAGTATCACATGAATAGGCAATCACCCTGCCGGAAGCTATACCCTCAAATCGGAGGCCTATAGTTGGCACTAAATGATGGACCGGGGAAGCCAGAATCCTGAACTGTTCATTTTGGATAACCACCTCGCCTTCTGTACCAGAAAGGCAATGAAAGTCGACTCGGAAGAAGCCGGGCCAAGTTTTCCAATCAAACAAGTCCATCATTTTCTTAAGCCGATCGAGACAATGCTCCAGACCATAGATCTGCAGCGGATCACTCCGTCCGTCCAACCACATGCTCATCAACAGTTCAGGAACTCCTGAAACATGATCGGGGTGAAAATGAGTTAGGATCAAATCATTGATTGCTGAAAGAGAAATGCCAGCCTGCTGTAGACGAACAACTGTTGACCCAACACAATCCACCAGAACTACACCGCGTTCATGAGCAAGCGCCATGTAAGTGTTTTCGTGCTCCATATCGGGGATGGCGTTTGCAGTGCCAAGCAGTATTAGTCGGATCATAATTTAATTTCCTGATAGCAAAATTATGGCAATCCTCGGTGTGATGAACACTTCAATCGCAGCAGCAATCATAAGCAATGGTAATATTAATCCAACAACCACCCGCGCCCACTCAGCTAACGCCGATACAAAGCTCTCTCCCAATGTGCAACCCTTTGACGGACTGATCATTGCCAAGCCGATATTAAGAACAACTGCACCACATAGGATGGCGGCCGGTACTTCAACTACAGCATGCGGGAAGACTAACCCGCCAAGAAAAAGCATAACGTCCTGACCGGCAAGTATGACATTGCCACTAAAATAGCCAATTATGCCAATTGGAATCATGAGCAAGATCACAGCCGCAATGCCAAAAGAAAATATACCCAATAATGTAGCCAATCCCGTCGCTCGAACATTATTCCAAAATACCCAGAGCCAGCCTCGGGTTCCAACAATGCCCAAGTCAGCAAGCTGGCTCATCAGATTGCTGTCCAAGTTTTTCAATTGCAGCACATCCTTAGGCAAGATAAATTTCGATGCCATATTGGATCCGATGAAAAAAGCCGATGTGAGAGCAACTGCCATGAATAGCATCGAATACTTCAATTGGGGAATAGTTCTTTTAAAAAGGGTATGATACCAATCTGGGATAGATTTCGCGCCCCGAATAAAGGTTTCCCAGAAATGCTGGCCGGCCCATTTCAAATTCAATGAATCAATTTCCCGCCCCAGTAAATATTCGCGATTGAATAGATGTAGCCCCATTCGGCTTAATATGGTTGCCAATATTATCAATGCAGCCAGGATTAGCCATAGAGCATTATAGTTAGCCCAAAACATGATCATGCTTTCGCCAATAACAAGCATGGCAACAGGAATAATCACGAATGAAGCCAGAAGATTGGCAGATCTGACAGAAGTCGCTTGAGAAGAAATCACAACCGCGCCGCTAACCATAACCAGCGCTTGAGCCGTTGTCAGCAGTACAACCTGAACTATAAGCAGCAAAGGCACTTCCCAACCAATTTCAATTATGAGCACAATTAAATAGACAAAAATACCAAAGAACGCTCCCATTAATGGAGCTAGCATAGAAGCTAGCATTTTCCCCAAATAGAGTTGCCCATCTGTTAAAGGCGTTGCCAACAATGGTTCAAGCGAATGACGTTCACGCTCGCCAGCGAAGCTCTCCAATGCAATAACAAGCGAAATGGAGATCGGAAAAAAACCAACTACTAATAATAGGAATGGGATCAACCGATCGGCGATCAGGGAGGCTCCATAGCGATTAACGAAGCTAACTGCTCGCTTGGCTGTAATTTCCATTAGAATTGGAAAGAGCAGAGTAAGAACAAGAATCGGCGTAATAATCCGCCAGTCCCGTAATTGGTCACGGATCTCTCTGTAAGCCACAATCCATGCGCCCCGAAATAGATCCGAAAAGGAGTTCGTATTTTGATTCAAGCTACGATCCTCCTCTTTTTGCCATTATTCTCTACTACTTTAAGATAAATTTCTTCCAGGCTGCGAGGAACTTCTGCCAGCGTAACCACCGGCACATTTGCTTCAGCCATTGCTTTTAGCACTTTTGGATTCTCGCTTTCCGGATTGGACACCTTATATCTCACCCAATCCGCACCCCTTTCAAGAAGGCATAAATCGGTGGGTAGATGGCGTAGAACGCCATCCACAGACTGCGCCAACCGAAGCTCCATAATGCAATCGCCTAGAAAATCTTTTTTTAGCTCGGTCAGCGTTCCCCTCGCCACAATTCGTCCGCAACAAATAATTGCGATCCGATCTGCCAAAACTTCTGCTTCAGTCAGATTATGAGTGCAGACAATAACTGCACGCTTCGAAGAACGCAAATTGGCGATACTCGCTTGCACCTTCAGTGCACTGGCTGGATCCATAGCTGATGTAGGTTCATCTAAAAGGAGGACTGGCGGGTCATGGAGCAACGCCCTGGCTAATGCCAACTTCTGACGCATTCCCTTCGAATATTCGCCCAATCGCAGGCTAATTTTCTGGCTAATGCCAAATTGCTCGACCAACCGTTGTGCTCTTTGCCTGGATTCCTCAGCCTTGAGTCCGTAGGTTTGTCCAAAAAAGGCAAGATAATCTAACGCTCGCATTCGCGTATATAAACCATGATGTTCCGTAAGCAAACCTAAGGATCGACGAACGTTTTCCGGCTCCCTCGAAACATCGTAGCCTGCTATTCTTGCCCAGCCGCGAGTGGGATTCAGGATAGACGCCAGCATACGTATCGTGGTTGTTTTTCCTGCACCATTAGGCCCAAGAAGTACGAGCACTTCGCCGGCTTCAACCCGCAAGGTAACTCGATCAACAGCAACGAAGGAACCGAATTCCTTGCTCAGATTATTGGTCACAATTAAGTCGTTCATAACATTTGACAGATTATAGCAACTTGTCTGCTTGCCTACAATTACATTTCACAGATTGAAATTGCTCTTTAATGGCCTTCTCGACTTTATATATCAAACGATTTGTCTTATGCTGTCCAGCTTAGTATGCAAATCTATGGGAAAAAGCCAGAATGCCCCGCAGCTTGCTGCGAGGTTCTTCACTTCAATGAACTAGCCCAAATCTACTGGCTAATTGGCAAATGCTTTCTCTTTTTCAACACACTCTAGTCATGCATTTGACAGTATGCAGGATGACAATCAGGCCTCACCAAGCCAACGGGCAGCCTCTCTACTGGCTGCCCGTTCGATAAAACCAAGTCGAAGGTTATAAAAATGAATTAGTCTACGGAACTCCTTACGGAAGGCCGATGGCGTAAGTACAGTGCAATTGCACCGCCTATGGCAATAGCAAGCATAAAGAATTGATTGAAATTGATCCCCCACAAAGGCACATAGTCAAGCCTTAGAAACTCCAGTAAAAAGCGACCAATGGGATAAGTAATAATATAAACGATGAAGAGATCTCCTTGCTTCATCTTATCGCCATGCCTGCGCCATAACCAAAGGAGAAAGAGTGAGTTCGCCAGATTCCATATTGATTCATAAAGAAAAAGCGGATGGAAGCGCTCAAATTGCTCATATCCATGTATGCGGTTCTCAGGCCGAATCTTTATTCCCCAGGGCAAATCTGTGGGCGGCCCATAGAGTTCTTGGTTGACATAATTTCCCCATCGGCCAATTGCTTGCGCCAACGCAACACCAGGCGAGCATGCGTCTAAGAGCAAGCTCAACGATACCTTTCGACGACGGGAGAAGATATATAGTCCCAGAATACCTCCAATGATCGCGCCTGGTATACCCAGACCGCCTTTCCAGGAACTAAGCATTGCAATTGGATGAGTTAGATAATATTTGGTGTCAATTCCCGCTTCTAATAGGCTTTTTGAAGGCGTGAAAACATGATATAGACGTGCGCCGATGACACCGAATACGAGGGCCCAAATAAGCGCATCCCAGACCATATCAGGATCTTCCTTACCATCGGTCATTTGCTCAATTAACCATCGAGCAATAAATGCCGCCAGTACAGCACCCGTCATGATAATAAGGCCGTAGTAAGAAAAAGTTAGTGGACCAATCAAGATACCATAGGGAGTTGTTCTCATTATCCCTTTCCCTCGCGCTTGCAGGCCTGGCGATGAACTTGGAGAATTCGTTGTAGAGCAGTCAGGTTTGCGAATATAGCAATAATCACAATACCTATTTTGGGGAAACCCAGCAGCAGACTGAGAATGATGACGATATACCGCTCAAGCCGTGTAAGGATTCCACCTTTAGCCTCGAATCCAAGCCCTTCAGCTCGCGCCCGTGTATAGGACACCAAGACAGATCCGGCGGCCGCTGCGAATACCAACCCGACCATCAGAGCGTCTTCTTGCGCTAAGAAGTAATATAAAAACCCACTAAAAACAATCAATTCCGAATAGCGATCGACTACCGAGTCAAGAAAGCCACCAAACTTGGTCGGCTCTCCCCGTAAGCGAGCCATTGTGCCATCAAGCGCATCCAATGGCGCTGTTAATAAGAGCACAATCCCACTAAGCAGGATTTTGCTGCTGGCTATAAAAAATGCGGCAACGACGCTTCCAGCCAATCCAATTAACGTAAGAGCATTAGGCGAAATGCCTAATCGGTTAAGAAAAGCTCCTATCGGATCAAGGATTTTTTTAAATATGACTCTCAGTTGATCTGTAATAGATGGGGGAACATTGGAAACTGATGATTCATCTACGTGCACACGAACACCTCTAGAACTTTATAGGCAAATGCTAACCCCGGTTATATAGGGTGTCAAGATAATCCCTAATCAGAAGGCCCTTCTTTGTCGTGAAATCATTGAGATTCATCTCTGGAGATGAGCACCTCACGAGTCCTTCCTCCCTTCTTAGGACGCCCAATTACCCCCATCTCCTCTAATTCGTCCATCAGCCGTGCTGCTCGAGGGTATCCAATGCGCAGGCCACGTTGAAGCATCGATGCACTCGCCTCTCCTTTTATGGTAACCAGTTCAATAGCGCGCTCCAGAGCGCTATCGCGCTTCTCTAGTGCAGCCTGGCGTTCCAGGAAATCCTCCCAGGGAGGTTTCTCAATGCCATCGTCATATTGTTTACTTGCCGCTTTCTGCCAATAATTGATCAAGCGCTCGATTTCCAAATCACTAACAAAGGCTCCTTGTAATCGGATTGGCGCTCCCGCTTCAGGCGACAAGAAAAGCATATCCCCCTTTCCCAGCAAGGTTTCAGCCCCAGGTGTGTCGAGAATGACCCTGGAATCAACTCCAGATGCCACCGCAAATGAGATCCGTGCCGGGAAATTAGCCTTGATCAAACCAGTAACAACATCCGTACTCGGCCGCTGAGTAGCAAGGATTAGATGAATGCCGACCGACCGCGCCATTTGAGCCAACCGTACTAGTGTATGCTCGGTTTGATCAGGCGCCATCATCATAAGATCTGCCAGCTCATCGATCATTACAACGATCCGCGGCATACATTCCCCGTTTCGCCGGCGGCGAATTCGCTTATTGTAGGCCTGGATGTCTCGCGCCTTAGCCGTCTCGAGCTGTTTATATCGTCGATCCATCTCTACTGTGAGCCATCGCAATACTCCTACAATGCGCTCTAACTCTGTTTCAACCTTGCCATAGAGATGTGGCAGCCCATTGAAACGAATCAGTTCCACCATCTTAGGATCGATCATTACTAATCGAAGATCCTCTGGCGTATTGTTAATAATCAAGCAGGCGGCAAGGCTTGCAATACAGACCGATTTGCCTGAGCCTGTCGTTCCAGCGATAAGCATATGCGGCATGGCTGATAAATCAGCTGCTATCGGCGCGCCAGATACGTCTCGTCCAAGCGCTATAGTTAACGGTGAATTAATCGATTGGAAATACTCAGATTGGATAATTGAACTTAATCGAACTAATGCGGCATGCTTGTTCGGCACCTCGATTCCTACATAAGCCTTGCCCGGAACGGGGGCTTCAATACGCAGACTGGGGGCAGACAATGCAAGCGCCAGATCATTCGCTAAAGAAGAGATCTGAGAGATTCGTACCTTCTGACGATGGGAAGCTCCATCTTGTCCTTCATGTTCGACAAAACCCGGTTCAACCGCAAATTGGGTAACCGAAGGGCCGCTTCGGAAATCGATTACTCTGGCTGGAATTCCGAAATCGGCTAGAGTTTTTTCGATCAATCCGGCTGCGCGATTGATTTCTCGGGCACTGATATGCGTACTCTTCTCACACTCGAGCAAATTCAGCGGCGGCAGACGCTCATCGCGCTGTAAAGGAATAGAAGGTCCTTCCTCCGGCTTATCTTTAACAACAAAGGCCTTACGATACTCGCGAGGTAAATTCTGCCGCTCTCTCTTCTCGTGCTTTCGGTCCACTTGCAGCTGGGGTTCTTGCTTAGCCGGTAGCCGGCCCGTATCCCTTGCCAGCTTTTTTTCTTGTCTAGTTGTCTTATCTTGACTTGCTGGCAACATCGGTGCTATCCAGCTCAATATCACATAGGATCCCACTAAGAGAAAAACTATAAGTAAGAGCAACACAGCGCCGACTATCCCAATAAGATTATCCAATGAGGTTGCGATTGCCCAGCCAATAATCCCACCGCCCGAGCCTGTCTCTGCTCGGGTTAGATCCATTCCATCGATAAATGATAAGAGACCCATTAGGCTAACCAATGCAACCTCAAGCGCCACTATGCATCCCCAAGGAGTATCTTTATACTGGCCGGTACACTGACTAAAGAGCAATGATGCAACACCTGCAAATAGCAACGGGATGATATAAGCGCTCCATCCCATCCAACGACAGAGGAGAGTCACCCAGGCATCAATCAACATGCCTTTGGTCAACCCTAGCATGCCTAGCAACGTTACAACGCTGCCAGCAGCAAATATTACCGCAGCAATTTCCTTGAGATAGATCGCCGCACGCGCCCCAAAGATATTGACTCGCGGATTTTTATTTCCGCTAGTACTCGATTCTGTTCTTCTAGCTGAACCTTTTTTCTGAGATACTTCGTTTGTCATAATTACAACCGTGAATAAGAAGAATCCAGCAACAAACGGCAGCGCGCAGCACACGCTATATCGAGAGCATCCAGTTCCGCGGCTGTGCAGCTATTCTAAGGAAAAGCCATCATAGGGACTTATCCCCTCTTCGATAATCCAATCTACTTCATTGGCGAAGCTGTTAGGCTCCGTTCGCGAAGCTGTTAGGCTCCGTTCGCGAAGCTGTTAGGCTCCGTTCGCGAAGCTGTTAGGCTCCGTTCGCGAAGCTGTTAGGCTCCGTTCGCGAAGCTGCTAGGCTCC
>DAOVFE010000284.1 GCA_030673085.1 Anaerolineales bacterium
CTATCAGATAAATCTCGCTCTCGGACCGCGCAAAAGAAACAGGGTGTATTTTATGCGCGGGTCTTTTGGACTGAGTATCTTTATCGGCAATCGTTAATGACGCCTGATACGCACGGTTAACGTAACTGAATCCCAGATAGTCGTTTGATGTTGTTTATGAGCCGCACCGATAGTGGTCAAAATCTATTTTTGATTCTTGACGGTTAGGGGGTTGCGATTTAGTGTTACTGCCGTTTAGTCAAACAAGAAAAATCAATAATTTACCCTAAGATAAAAGGGACCTTTATCTCAAGTGATCGACTTAAGATAAAGGTCGCATTTAATTGGCATCGGCTGATGGAAATTGTGATGTCCATTGCTACGATCGAGTTATGATGATAATACCTAATGATTAATCTTTGGACCGGATGACGATAAATGGGGATATAAAGCAAATGACCTAGATAGATGAAGGTCAACCTTGGCCTTAGCTTGTTTTGGAATTATCCGCGTGGCTTGCTTTAGTGGGCTTTTTGGTCTTACTCTTTGATGAGCGCCTTGTTCGTCCTTTTTTTTCTACTGTCAGATTGTTGGAAGAACGAATAATATTTTGAAGCTCATCTTCTTCACGGGATTGATTCTCGAAATAGCCTTGCATAAATGATGAGCGACGCTGGCGTAAAGCCATTTGGGCGACGGCATTAACATCCTCAGGTTGAACCTCGGTTCGACTATCGGCGACAGCGTAAGCACGAGCAGCTTCAAAGAGAGTGATTTCTGCACGAAGAGATGCTATTTGCAATTGATGAATCATCCTTAGGCCAGCATCTTCGGCCTGGGGGGTGATGGTGACATCTGGCAATAAATCACGGGCTGTCTGTATTTCCTCTTGAGCTTTCTGAGTCATTTCGGCATAGACCTGGATAAATTGCCGAGGGTTGGTGCGGTAGGCTATGGAGCAGCGGTAAGCTTGCATTCGCTCGAGAGAGTTGTCAAGTCCGCGTACTACTACTCTGAGGCCAAAACGATCGAAAATCTGAGGTCGAAGTTGACCTTCCTCCGGATTCATTGAGCCAATCAAGACAAAACGTGACCGGTAGGTCGCCGAGAGTGGGCCGCGCTGAACGGTATAGTTGCCTTGTGCAGCCGCATCCAGGATGGCATTAACGATATCGTCGGATAGCAAATTGACTTCATCAACATATAGCAGGTTACGATGAGCCCTTGCCAGGATTCCCCGGTTAAGTCGAAGCCGATTATGAATTGCAGCTCTTTCATCCAATCCGCCTACAACATTTTCAATTTTGGCATTTAAAGGCAGTTCTATTAATCGGACTCGATCCAAGTAAGTAAGCGATTCGCCTTCGCCATATTTGCGAGCGCAATCGGGACATACTGCATCCTGCCCTCCGATTTCGATATCCTCGGGAAGGCAGCCATAGGGGCAGCGACTACGGGGAACCTCCGGAAGTAAATCGACCAGACCACGGACAGCTGTAGTTTTTCCAGTCCCGCGTGGTCCGATTAGCAAAACGCCATCTATCTTGGGATTAATAAGCGTTAGTAGTAGGGCGAGTTTCATTTCAGTCTGTCCGACCAAGGCTAAAAAAGGGAAAGCTTGATGGTCGGCTAGCCCTAAGTCTTCTGGCGGAGTAACTTCGAGGAAGCGGCGGGAGCTGGCGCGTTCAATTAGATCTGTGAGGGAGTGGAGCGTCTCGCTCATGCTAAAAGTCTTCTTCTTCCTTTTCGCGCTGAGCTAATCGATAGGCCTGCCGAGCCTTGCCGGCCTCAAAGCGCTTTTTTTCGGTTTCCGTCTCGGTAATCAAACGTGGCACGCGAGTAGGATGGTCATTCTCATCCAGAGCTACATATACCAGATAGGCGATGTTGGTATGGGTGGAAGTTCCGGTAAACGGATCCTCGGCAGCGACGTTTACCCTGACTTCCATAGAGGTGCGGCCTACATAGGTAACTTCCGCTTTCATCCTTACTAAAGTGCCGATGCGGATTGGCTCGCGGAATCGCATTTGGTCGATTGCAACGGTGACAACGCGCCGCTGAGCATGGCGCATGGCGGATATTGCCCCGGCTTCGTCGACGAGCTTCATGATCCATCCACCATGGACATCGCCCCGGAGGTTGGCGTGTTCAAGTTGCATTAACTGGCTAATGATAACTCGAGATGCGCTGACCGGCTTTGCTTCTGGCGGGTTGGCTGTGGAAGGCGTCAATCCATATCCTCTCTATGTGCTCCGGTATCAGGAGTGTGCAGAAGCTGAGGTTCTTCATCAAGCACGTCAATCAAGTTAAAGGGAAGTTCTGCCATGAGAGGAGCGAGCGGAATTACGGCCGGCGGTTTTACGCCAATTGGAGCGCAAGGCTGCGGTCGACGATCGGCTACTTTATCATAATTTCGCTTCTTAACAATTCTGGGGCCATTTATAAGTTCCCCGACATAATAGCCATCTACATCAAAAACGGAACGGTCATCTGCCACCCATCCAATCCATTCACCTTGAGGGTTGAACAAGTATGGATATATCATCATCGCCGAAAAATCGCCAGGTGTACTATAAATTGGAATCATCTGCTTTTCATATTTTACCGCCATTCATTCCTCCGCTGAAAAATTTATTCAGCCTAAGCAGATTATACTTTAATCATCTATTGGAATAAATCCACCTTTTGGGCTATAAACATCGCTGCATAGGCTACTTCTATATTAGCGGTAATTTAATAAAAAATGAATAGTTGTTAAGTGTTATTTATGTAGAAATTACGGAAAGAGCTGGCAAGGCACATGCGAAGTAACTCAGGAGTGAATAATATCTCTTTCTGCGCTTGCATCTGCTATCGGGGTTTATGAAACATCGGAATAAGTCCAAAGTCTATTAGCCGCGAAATTCCAAAAAAGAACAACAACTATGGCAACTGCAAGAGCAAGATTTCGGCCGATTACTACGCTTCCAATCGATGTGAGTGAATCCGGAAACCACGCTATGATTTCGCCTTTGTTTGCCAGGAAATAGTCAGCCAAACGGATTAGAGGTTTTTCACTGAGAGCGAAAATGGGAGTGCGGATCGCCAGACCAATCAAGTTAATCAATGCAAATTGCATAGCCTGATGATTG
>DAOVFE010000059.1 GCA_030673085.1 Anaerolineales bacterium
GAAAATTATTTCCAGCAATTAGTCAGACTACAAGCTTTCTCTGCCAGAAATATTGCGCCCTTACAGCGACGCAACCATCATTATTGTCGATCAAGTACTGGAGCGCCACAGTGATCGTGCCCATGCGCAATTACGAAGCAATTGCGCAACGGCGCCGCAAAATCGAAAACCTGCGAAGAAGGAGCATCTCAGCGACAGCTTGAACCACTGTGAAAAATGGATTGTCTACAGGAAGCCCGCATTTCTTTGGCCAAAGAATTAAAAGCCGGCTTAACATTGCACCGTTAAAAGGATCCCGATCCAAATGCTAGTATCATTGTTATCCAACAAAATTGCGATAAATTTTCTGTAAGGGTTATGACCGCCGTGTCAGTCTATACTATCCATCTTCCAATCTATAATGGCCCGCTAGATCTTCTGCTCGAATTAATCGAACGCGCCGAACTCGACATTACTAAAGTCTCACTGGCCAAGGTCACGAACCAATATCTCGAATATATACGCCAAGCGCAAGAGATTCAACTCGCCGATCTAGCTTCGTTTCTTATCATTGCAGCCCGATTAATCCAAATCAAATCTGAAGCATTGTTGCCTCGTCCCCCAGAGCGTGAACCCGGCGAACTAGATGTCGGAGATGCTCTAGCCCGACAATTAATTGCATACAAACGATATAAAGAGATTGCCAATCAGCTTGCTTCTCGCGAGAAAGCCGGCTTACAAACATACCTGCGCCTGGCCCCCCTGCCACATTCAGACCCAATACTTGACCTCTCAGGAATAAGCCTGGCGGATTTACATCGAGCCATATTAGAAGCCTTGGCAGCCAATCAAGGCGATGGCCACCTTAATGAGGCAATTGCCCCTCCGAAAATCAATATACGAGATCATATCCAAATGATTATCGATTCGCTGCATTCCGCTGGAAAAACTACTTTCTGGAGTATCATCAAACAATCCAAATCTCGCATTGAGATTGCGGTTTCATTCATAGCTATCCTAGAATTGGTCAAACTACGCAAGGTTACCGCTCAACAAAATGAGCTTTTTGGCGAAATAACTATCATGCCCGGCGAAACCTGGAATCAAGATCAAGAAGAAGAATTCGAGTTGGAATTCGACGAATAACCGGCGCCAATGATCAGTGCGAGGCCAGCCCCTAATCCATCGATCATCACATCCATAAGGCTCGATGTGCGATCAACTACAAAGGACTGGTGAAATTCATCGCTTAATGCGAACAGCAATGCCATCATCCATGCCATTAGCCATCGATAACGAATGGATAGGCGCGACGGAAGCGCATAATAGTACGACAAGCCAAGCAAGCCGTATCCTAGCGCATGCCCGCCCTTTTTTATAAAAATGTCTAACCGCCCGAAGTAGGGAATGCGATACGCAGGCAAGGAAGAGAAGAAAAAGATCAAGATCATCATGCCGATAGCAGGCAGCCAATGCAATATATCTCTCTTAAACATGGTCGTCATTCTACCACTTCTTAACACTGCCAGTTCCAAATCCGCTAAAAACTATTTATAAGCTGCTTCCCTTATCCCAAAATTCTATTATCCAAATAATAGTTCAATGGATCGCTATCTCGCGTGCGGGATGAGAAACAGCCATACTGCCGCCAAATATACTTTGCCTTTCCGGGCCCGGCCTATCGATTTGCTCAGTTGCCTGAGATTAAGCAAACCGCCTTATACAAAAGGGGTTTTCGAGCCCCGAGCCATACTAGTGAAATAGTCACTGGGAATGGCACTACATATATTCATTCAGCATTGGATAACGAAAAATCCATAATCACCGGCAAGTGGTCAGATCCAATATACAGTCCGAGCCTGCGATCATGCACTTGTATTCCATCTGAGACTAATATGTGATCTAGCGGAATTCGCAAGAAGCCCGGCATTCGAGCGTGCCACGACGGCTGAACCCCGAAGCCTTTCCTACTGTCATGTAGATTCCCACGTCGTATCATCCCCATGAAATAGGGTGACCAGGATGATAGGTTCATGTCGCCCATCAGGATTACCTCGCCCGACTGTGCCGCCGCGAATGCTGCCACAGCCGCGAGCTGCTGGTTGCGAACATTTGTGAATCCCGGCCCGACTGGCGGATAGGGATGGGTCCCAATCACAGTGAGCTGCCGGCCTTCAATCGTCATACGTGCAATGACCGACGGAAAAAGAGAATCGCCTATCTTTGTAATCACTGCTTCATCCAACGGAATCATGCTCATTACTGCAATACCGAAGTTGTTCTCCTGCGGAAACGCTTCAATATAGGGATAAAGGTCCTCGACGTCATTTAGCGCATCCATCCATCTCTGATTGACTTCTATTAACACAACCAAATCCGGTCTCTCTTTTTTAATAAGGGATGACATGGAATCATAGTCATGATTTGCGGTATGAACATTTGCCACTATGGTCCGGATTACTTCCAATTGCTCTAGCTGATGTTCCGGTTGAGGCAGGTAAAGGGGAAGAATCAAGCTCAAATTTGCCGCAGCAAAGACCATAGCCAAAACTGTGATCCTCTTCTGCCGCAGAAGCAATGCAACTATCACGCAGATAATAAGTACCAATCCATATTGGACTCGGAAATGGCTGACAATGTCAAACATCCACCATAGGCGCCCTGCAAATCCTAATATAGTTGCCGCACTGCTCAGGGCAAGAAGAAGATATAGCAGATATGCGGCGGCAGTCCTAAGACTGATTTTGGTTGGAATAGTCATGCACAATCGATTCCTTTTCAAGCATCGTAATTCTTTTTATTCTCTAAAATGTTAGCTGCAATTATACGCCCCATCATACATAATTGTGTATGAGGTTGTTGAAAAAGAGGAATTGCCGAAATATTAGTACCTATGGGGTGGAAGCGGAGCTTTCACCCCATATGTACCACTCTTTTTGATGGGCAAATATGTTTTTCAACATACTCTGTATTTCGCTTGAATCAGCCATTGTGCATACTATTATGGAACAGCAAAATGCCGTCAGCTAAAATGCAATGGATTGTCAGTCAAATAGGTGATAGCGACAGCCTATATAGTTATAATATGGCAAGGTAAAAATGCTGCTAGATGATCGCTTAATAGTCTATCAGTTTGCTTGAATAGGCTTGATGAGAGCTGATTCATCCGGTTATCATCTTTGCCAGTTCTGTAGTCTGAATATGCAAAAATGTATCTCGTTTTCCTTTTTGGCAAAAAAAGGATGCCCAAAAGGATTGAAGCCGTTAAACATCCTGAAAGGATGATGTTATGCACACAGTTGAAGTCACGAATATCCGCAAATCATTTGGACCAAATCTGGCTGTTGCAGAAGTCTCGTTTGCAGTAGAAAAAGGAGAAATTTTCGGCATGCTTGGCCCCAATGGGGCCGGGAAGACAACCAGCATCCGAATTATGTTAGACATCTTTAAACCGGATCGGGGTCATATAAGTGTTTTTGGCGGCGATTTGAATGAACAAAAGAAGAATAACATCGGCTACCTTCCCGAAGAACGCGGTCTATATAAGGACATTAAATTGGAACAGGTCCTGATTTACCTTGCAACCCTTAAGGGATTAGATGAAACCACTGCTCGCCGCCGTCTAGATAAATGGCTTGATCGCTTTGACCTCACAGCGCACCGGCGAAAGAAGGTTCAGGAATTAAGCAAGGGGATGCAACAGAAAGCTCAGATTATTGCAACTTTGCTTCACGATCCGGATCTTATTGTGATGGATGAACCCTTTGCCGGCCTAGACCCCGTTAATGCCCGTCTGGTAAAGGATATTCTAGAAGACCTGCGCCGGGCCGGGAAATCAATCATCATGTCTACCCACCGGATGTATCAAGTTGAAGCCCTTTGCAACCGGATCGTGCTTATCAATGAGGGACACTCTGTACTCTACGGTCAAGTGGACGAAATCAAGCATAATTTTGCCGGGAATGCAGTTGTTCTGGAAGGAAAAGGCGATTTTTCACAATTGCCAGGCGTGATTGACGATCGCCGGCAAAATGGAGAAGTCCATCTCACCCTGGCGCCAGGCGCCGATCCGCAAGCAATATTCCATACCCTGGCGCAGCGAGAAAATACATCTATCGATCGATTCCAGATCGCCGAACCATCTTTCGAAGACATCTTCATCGCCGTAGTTCAAGAGGGCAAAGAGGAGCCGTCGTATGGCTAAACTCTGGTTAGTTGCCAAGCACGAATACTTCAAACGAGTTCAAAAGCGATCGTTCCTTCTGGCTACTTTCGGCCTTCCGCTATTAATTACGCTCTCCATGGCTATCGCTGGCTTGGCAATTGGATCCAGCCTGCACAAATCAATAGGCTATGTGGATCAGGCCGGCATAATGGCCGGCATGTTAGGACAATCCGGAGGTGATAATGACTTCCTGGCATATCCGGATGAAGTCAGTGCCCGGGCTGCACTGGAGGAAGGTACTATCCAGGCCTACTACATCCTCCCCGCCGATTACCTTCACTCACGTAACCTAGAGCTCTATTACTGGGACGAACAACCAGGTCGGCATGTCATGGAGGATTTCGATCAACTTCTGCGCACCCAACTTTCTGACGATCTTCCCGAATCGGTGCGCCATCGGATCATGGAAGGATGGTATTTGAAGATCATTGCCGCTGACGGCAGCCGCAGTTTCGACGAGCGGACTGGTTTTGTCAGCATCATGATGCCATTTATCGCCAGTATGCTCTTCTTTTTCGCTGTCATGGCTGCATCTGGATATCTTCTGCAAGCGGTAACCGACGAAAAAGAGAATCGCACTGTAGAGATCCTGGCAACCTCGCTCACCCCTGGGCAGCTAATGAGCGGCAAGGCAATTGGTCTTCTTGCAGTCGCTCTCACTCAGATCGCCGCCTGGGCAATTTCAATTGCTGTCGCGCTCGTCATTGCCGCCCAGATTTTTGAACCATTGCAAGGATTTCAGGTTCCCTGGGGATACTTTGGAATAATCTTACTTTTCTTCGTTCCATCCTACGCCCTGGCTGCGGGGATTATGATTTCCATCGGCAGTATTGTCACCGATATGCAGCAAGGGCAGCAGATGGCCAGTGTTGTGAATATGCTCTTCCTCGCTCCTATGTTCGTAAGCACACTGATGCTCAGCAATCCCGATAGCCCAATCCTTGTGGCAATGACGCTATTCCCAACTACCGCCCTGCTTACCATTAGCCTTCGCTGGTCTATGGCCGTCGTCCCCTTCTGGCAACTTTCGCTGAGCTGGCTATTACTAGTTGCCGCTTCCGCCGTCGCGATCTGGGCTTCAGGCCGCCTCTTCCGGATGGGTATGCTGCGCTATGGGCAACGCCTTAATCTGCGAAATATCTTGGCTGCAATTCGCCAAAGCACCACCGGTTTTGATGTGCATGAAATGAAAGGCCAACCCGATGCGTAATATTGCTATCGTAATGAAGCATGAATTCCTGACCACCTTGAGCAAACGCTCCTTCTGGGTGATGACATTTTTATTGCCCGGCATGATCATCTTGTTTTCGTTCGGATCACAATTACTGGCTGAAACCTCATTTAATGGTGAGCAGCTAGCCGGCGAGATTTCCAACCAAGCTCCAGCAGCAGTAGGCTATATAGATGATGCGGATCTGATCCAAAAACTTCCCCCTGGCTATTCTCCCGATAATCTCAAGCAATTCCCCGATGAAGCTGCAGCGCAAGCCGCAATGGATTCTGGGGAAATAATGCAATACTATGTGATCCCATCCGATGCAATCGAAAACGGCCAGATATCATTAATCGTCCGTGATTATGCTCCGTTTAATGATAGTGGAAGCTATCAAATAATCGATCCTGTGCTGCAGTTCAATCTGGTCAAAGATGAAGAGCTGGCGCTATTGATAAATGATCCCGCACCGGATATTAACCAACACATGCTGGCGCCGGAAAGCAGCGAGAGTCCAAATCGGGAAGGCCCGATATCCGATATTGTGCCTTATGCAATCATAATGATCTTCTTTATGCTAATAAGCATGACAGGCAGTCTAATGCTGACGAGCGTTTCCAAAGAAAAGGAGAACCGAACCGTTGAGGTTTTGCTGCTCAGTTTACAGCCGCGCGATTTAATGGCGGGAAAGCTGCTCGGCCTGAGTGCTGTGGCGCTGCTGCAGGTTAGCATCTGGCTTTCGGCAATGAGCATTGGCCTCCGGCAAGCCAAAGAATTGCTCCACCTCGCCACTTCATTTGAAATGCCAACCGGTTTATTTGCCTGGGGCCTCGCATTTTTACTGCTTGGCTATCTGATGTACGCTTCTGCCCAGGGGGTACTCGGCGCCTTGGCGCCTACCGCCCGCGAAGGGGCTCAATTCTCTTTTATTGTGTTGCTTCCGCTTATCATTCCAATGATGTTGAACACCATCTTTGTAGAAGATCCAACTGGCGGCATCGTCACCTTTCTTAGTCTATTTCCGCTAACGGCTCCGGTTTCGATGATTGCACGCATGACGGTCGTCGACGTTCCTTTATGGCAAACGATCCTCAGCTTGCTCGGCGTGGGCGTAGTTGCCTATGAGTTCGTCCTGATTTCCGCCCGTCTTTTCCGCGCCGATACACTTCTCTCGTCCTCGGCCCTAAGCTGGAAACGGCTCGGACAGGAACTTAAGCATTCGCTTCATAAGCGTTAAACCTAACATTAATCTACAGAAAGAAACGCCTAAGCAGGGAAAAGCGGTCTAGGTGGAGCGCGCACAAAGCTCACATCCCCCATAGACAATTTCTTTTCTCAAACTTGGGACTTTTCAGTGCAGCCTTGGTATGAGTAAAGAACCCCGTAACGAGCGACCCAAGCTGGAGAGCATTCTGATTTTTCCCATAAATCCCTATAAGGCAATATAACTCTTCTAATCCACAATGATATAATCCGCTTTAGAACCTTTATGAAATAGCCAAATCAAAAACGGGTTTATTGATCGAGCATTTGAAAGACATCTTGTAGCCGAAGGGGATGCTCAAGCCGATTAAATATCCTATCGACTTCTAAACGCCAGACCCATCAGCCAGGAGCATAGATATGTCTGCAGACCCAATCAGTGATCGAACCATCTACCAACGTCCGGCCGAATTATTACAGAAGCTTATCCGTTTTGACACTTCCAACCCTCCCGGCAATGAGGAAGAATGCATCGCTTATATCAATAAGTTGCTTATCGACGCCGGCTTTGAAACTGCGTTATTCGCTAAGGATCCCAACCGTCCTAATCTCATTGCCCGCCTTCAAGGGCGCGGATCAGCACCACCGCTCTTACTCTATGGCCATGTCGATGTGGTCACAACCATGAATCAAAAGTGGGAATATCCTCCTTTCGAAGCCAGGATAGTCGATGGCTATATATGGGGCCGCGGCGCGTTAGACATGAAAGGCGGAGTGGCAATGATGTTGGCCGCCTTTTTGCAGGCCAAGAATGCAAACCTCTCCCCTGCCGGCGATGTTGTGCTAACCATCGTAAGTGATGAAGAAGGGGGAGGCGATTACGGAGCGAAATTCCTGGTTGAAAACCACGCGGAACAATTCAAGCATATTAAATATGCCATTGGCGAATTCGGCGGCTTTTCATTGTATATTGGAAAGCAAAAGTTCTATCCCATTCAAGTCGCCGAGAAGCAAATATGCTGGATGAGAGCCACCGTTCATGGCCCGGGTGGACATGGTTCCCTAACGATGCGCGGGGGTACAATGGCCAAGCTGGGTAATTTTATCCAACAACTTGATCAGCATCGGCTGCCAGTTCATATTACGGATATAACTCGGAAAATGATCGGTACGATGGCGTCGGAGCTGTCTTTTCCCGCAAACCTCGCCATCCGCCAACTACTCAACCCCGTGCTTACCAATCGCGTTCTAGACCTGCTCGGTGCCACAGGTAAAACTTTTGATCCATTATTTCATAACACGGTCAATGCCACGATTGTTCATGGTGGCGAGAAAGTCAACGTCATCCCAAGCGAAATAACCCTTGAAATGGATGGCCGCCTTCTTCCAGGCTTCGGACCGGAGGATATGATCCGCGAGTTGCGTCAGATCATCGGCGACCAAGTAGAACTCGAAGTCGTTCGCCATGACCCCGGCCCATCGGAGCCGGATATGGGATTGTTCGATACGCTGAGTAACATCCTGATCGAATCCGACCCACAAGCCAAACCGCTGCCAATGCTGCTAACCGGAGTTACAGA
>DAOVFE010000473.1 GCA_030673085.1 Anaerolineales bacterium
TCGAGAGAACTGGATTGGGTGAGACAGGAGAGACCTACTTGGTCGGCTCTAACCGCCGGCTACTGACCACATCGCGCTTTGAGGGCTACACTGTGCCGGAGACATACGTGCGTAGCGAAGGCGTCGATGCTGCGCTGCCAAATTTGCTCAAACTCAAACCGGATGTACTGGCTATTACCGGTGATCACTCAACGCCAGCCCGGATGAAGACCCATTCCTGGCATCCGGTTCCCTTCCTGCTCTGGGCGCCAACTACTTGCCGCCCAGATGATCAAATCCAATTTGGCGAGACCTACTGCGTCAAAGGCGGCTTGGGAACTTTTCCCGCACCGAATTTGATGCAGCTCTTAATGGCGCATGCAAATAGATTGGCAAAATTCGGAGCATAGCACCGGATATGTCTCAAAGATAAAATGCACGCGGGCGCTAGATCAACTCCGCGTGCATTTTTGAATCTTTCTTGCCGCTAAAGCCACAAATCTATGCCTCCCCGTTATTTATACATGCATATAGAAAAGTTGATGGCTCAATAGCTGTCATTGTTTTCCATGATTATGCTGAAAATAGCTCAGATGTAAGAAAGATCTTTCCTTACCATCGAATGCTTTTTTCAGTGTATTCAATGCATTCATTCATCTACAATTATTGTAGGTTTCATCATTCTACGGCCAATCCATTCAATCAGGCCTGCCAACCCAGAAGAAGCCAGCACTAGCAAGATAAAGCAATCCTGCCATAAGAGCTGTGGATAGAGCCGGATGAATGTATCGTAATTGTGAAAGATCCATGTATCGCCGTAAAAAAAGATCCGGTGAAATCCAACAAATACCACATTAAAACCTACTATAAGTCCAATTATCAGTATACCCATTAACACCAGCGTATTGCGCACTCCCCGGCGCAGAACCATACCAACATCCGCCGGACTAGATAATTGCCCCATCAAGGTCAGCAAAAGCCCTATCAGTACTATTCCAATGCCCCATGCCCACCGGGAAGCTACGATAAGCGTTTTTACGTCATCCATATGGCTAAGCTCGCGTTGAACGTGCATTGGTTTGCCATCTGGCAGATGATAATCATCAAAGTATTCAATACCCGTATTGTTAATTAGGTAATTAATATCAACTGCCGACCAATAAATACGATCTTTAACCGTGAAACCGTATGGATCTGCTGGAAATTTACTCTTTCGATATTCGATTGGAATCCAATATAAAGCCGTGGCCAGAATTAGATGAATCGATGTTAGCATAAGTACGATCGGGATTAAAATCTGTAGAATACCTCTAAAAATCGGATGAAATTCTCGTAATTGATTCG
>DAOVFE010000235.1 GCA_030673085.1 Anaerolineales bacterium
AAACAGCGATCCATAAATATACTATGCATGTCAATGCTGGCTATCGTTCGCCTGACATGACTCTAATTCGTTCCCAGGGCGGAAGATTCTCTTTCGTCGCCAGGGCATCCCGAAGTTCGAAGATTTGATCGCGCAGAGCCGCTGCCTGTTCAAATTCCAGGGAGTCAGCCAGAGCGCGCATTTCTTCTTCAAGATTCTTAATCATCTGAGACAAATCCTCTTTTGGCATATCCGCCAAGGTGAAGGCGGTATACTGGCCCTTTTTCTCGGCAATCGCGCTGGCAGCAACCTGGTCGGTAAGGTCGTGAATGGCTTTTGCTATGCTCTCCGGTTCGATTTGATGAGCCTGGTTATAGGCGATTTGCTTTGCACGGCGGCGATCGGTCTCATCGAGTGCGCGCCGCATTGAATCGGTTATGTGATCGGCATACATAATCACCTGGCCATCGATGTGACGGGATGCGCGCCCAATAGTCTGAATCAGAGCCGTATCAGACCGCAAGAAACCTTCTTTATCGGCATCGAGGATGGCTACCAGAGATACCTCCGGCAGATCGAGTCCCTCACGAAGCAGGTTGATGCCCACGACTACATCATACACACCCAGGCGTAGATCGCGAAGGATGCTGACCCGTTCAATGGTATCAATTTCAGAATGCAAGTAGTGCACTTTGATATTAAGGTCTTCTAGATACTTGGAGAGATCTTCGGCCATACGCTTGGTGAGGGTAGTCACTAATACTCTTTGACCTACCTCGATTCGCTGGCGGATCTCTTTTATCAAATCATCGATCTGTCCATCAATTGGGCGGACCTCGACTGCTGGGTCAACTAAGCCGGTGGGGCGGATAATCTGCTCAACAACCTGATGGGCATGCTTCAGCTCATAGGGTCTGGGTGTAGCTGATGTGTAGATTATCTGGTTGGTGTGATCCTCGAATTCTTCGAAAGAGAGCGGACGGTTATCGAGCGCTGAAGGAAGTCGAAATCCGTATTCGACCAGAGTTTCTTTTCTTGAGCGGTCGCCGGCGTGCATCCCACGAACTTGAGGGATGGTCATATGGCTTTCATCGATCACCATTAGGAAATCTTCCGGGAAGAAGTCCATTAAAGTTGAAGGCGGCGATCCGGACGGGCGCTGGTCGAGGTGGCGAGAATAGTTCTCAATGCCGGAGCAGTAGCCCACTTCACGCAGCATTTCGAGGTCGTAGCGAGCACGCTGCTCGAGGCGTTGCGCTTCGAGATACTTTTGATGAGCTTTAAAATAGGTCAGACGTTCATTAAGTTCGAGTTCAATGTCGTGCAACGCTGCCTGAAGTTTTTCCTCTTCGGTAATGAACTGCTTGGCTGGGTAGATGTCTATATGCTGAAGATCGGTCAGGATTTCGGCAGTGAGGGGGTTATATTCGACGATTTGCTCGACCTCATCGCCAAAGAATCCGATACGCAGGCCATATTCAGAATAGGCGGGAATAATTTCCAAGGTGTCGCCGCGCACGCGAAAGAGGCCGGGTCGTAATTCAAAATCATTGCGCTCGTATTGGTTTTCAACCAAACGCCGGAGAAGATGGCGCCGGCGATAGGTATGGCCTGCTTCTAGGGTTATGGCGCCTTTGCTGAATGTCTCTGGATCACCAAGGCCATAGATGCAGGAGACCGAAGAAACCACGATTACATCTCGGCGCGAGACAACGGAAGCGCTGGCTGAAAGCCGCAGGCGTTCGATATCCTTGTTGATATCGGTCTCTTTCTCAATATAAAGATCATGACGGGGCAAATAGGCTTCAGGCTGGTAGTAATCGTAATAGGAGACGAAATACTCTACCGCGTTCTCTGGAAAGAAATTCTTGAACTCGGCATAAAGCTGAGCGGCGAGGGTTTTATTATGGGCCAGAACCAATGTTGGGGATTGTTTCTGAGCAATAATGTTGGCAATGGTGAAAGTCTTGCCGGTGCCGGTGGCGCCAAGTAAAACCTGATGCTTATATCCTTGCTTGAGGCCTTCAATTAGTTCCTGGATTGCCTGAGGCTGGTCGCCGGTGGGTGCATAAGGCGCGTTTAGTTTAAACTCATCCATCTAAGAACCTTTCGCCGAGTAAATGCAACTTAATCATTAAGAATGTTGAAAAAGAGAAATCATTTACAGGTAGGATGGTAAGGGGTGAAGGCAGAGCATCCACTCCATATGTAATACATTCCTATATGAGCAAATATGTTTTTCAACAATCTTTTATTGAAGCTGTTGAAGGCGGGATAGCTTTTTCCCATGTCTAGTACTTCTTTTTCAACAACCTTATTATTATCCCATGAGTCCACTGAAAAAAGCAGCCAGCGGTAGGGAAAATGCCTTTCTCGTATTTGGGCTTTTTCAGTGCAATCATCCCATACAAATCCGGCAACTTGAATGAAAGAGAGTGTTGAAAGACATTTGAAGTACGCCGATTAGCAAATAATCTCTCTTTTTCAACCTTCCCATGACAGATAGCTCATGGATCGATCGCTGAAGATGACGAGCCTGTATGAATTAAACCGCCGGCTATGGCCAGCCAAATTCGGATCACTCGGTTACGAAGATCGTGTTGCTAAAAATCCATCCCCGGCGTTTCCCCTTATAGAAAATATAGACTTCAACCCGGTAGATGCCAGGTTTGGTCACAGTCAAGATTGTGTTTCGCTTGCTTGGCCAATGCCGAATTTCCTTGCCATCTCGCAGCAGCCGAACTTCAGCGGATTGTGGCAACTGTATTTGGAGAGTAATCCCGAAACGAAGGCGAGTAGTATCTCCCATCATGATTTCACCCTGATCGCTTTGAGCCATGAAGCGAAAGCCGCGGGTCGATGCCGGCAAGTCATAGCCGATAAAACAATGACCCTGGCGAAGATTATCAAACAGAATGTGGCGATCCTCTTCAACGTTGCCGGTAAGCGGGCGATCGGTGAGGATATGGGTGTTAATGGTTTTAAAGTGGATTTGGTAGGGCAAAATCAGCGGCCGAAATGGCCCTAGTTTAATCTTATAGGGAAAGGCGCCGGAGCTGCCAATTGCGACAACTCGCTTTCCGGAGATGAGCAGACGATCCCAGCGTTTCAGCGTTTCCGGAAACGGGCCGTGAGCGATGCGTTCGGGTCGGTATGCATAGTAAAAAGCAGCCAATAGGTTTTTAAGGAGAGATTTAAACTCGCTCATGGCATTCCAAAGCTCGATGCCGGAATATCCATCGATCTCCCAATCGACCCAGGAAAGATCCGGCTCGCGGATTACCGGAGCGGCTGAATCCACCGGATGCGCCAGAAATGACAGTCCCTCGGCTTCATGGACGGCGTCTAGCAAAGATTGTGCCTGAGAGGCTAAAGGGGAAAGCTCCTTGCCGGCTTCGAAAACGAGCATATGGTTCTTCTGCGGAGAGCGCGTCTGATCGTGAATTTCTTCTCCAACCAGTAATAAAACCCGTTGTTCGCCAAGATAACGGTAGCCATCCATGCCGTTGATCCAGATGTTGCGATCGGTCACTACAACAAAATCCAGACCAGTCTGAATAGCGGCTCGAGCGATGTCTTCGTGAGTGCCGTCAGCATCAGAATAGATGGTATGCATATGCATATTTCCGACGTATTCATACATCTATAGCCATCTCCCTATTTGAACCTAAAAGCCTGACGGTAGCGATTATGATAGCATGCGGCAGCGATTGGCGGAGGTTTGTTCAGCGCCTTCTAGAAACAAGATATTATCCACAAAGATCAGGATGGCCGAATATCCCAAGTGAAT
>DAOVFE010000415.1 GCA_030673085.1 Anaerolineales bacterium
GAAAGGCATTATCCTACTGTCGGATGCTTTTTTCAGTGGACTCAATAGATGTATCCAAACCTAGAACGATGCTATTGCCGCTCATTCTAGAATCAAAAACGCCCCGTAGGGCGCAATTTTTGACTCTTTGTGGATGGATTAATCCTCGTCTGGAATATCCAGACGGTAACCAACGCCGCGTATCGTCTTCAAGAAACGTGGATGTTTTTGATCCGGCTCAATCGCTTTTCGCAACCAACTCATATGGACATCTAAAGTTCGGGTATCGCCGGTGTAATCCGTGTGCCAAATTTTCTTGATTAATGTTTTTCGAGTGAATAGCCGACCCGGCTTTCGTATGAATGTCTCCAGCAATTTAGCCTGTTTTGGCGTTAGTCGGGATTTCTTTCTCAGGCATCGGACAGTTCGGTTGGCGAGGTTTAAACAAATAGGACCGGCCTTTATCAAGTAGGTTTCATCGCCAGGGAGTAAACGCGCAATGCGATTAAGAATCTTGCGGGGCGTAAACGGCTGCCTAAGTGTCAGACTGGCTCCATTGCCGGGATCTAGCCTAGATTCAGCCGGAGCAACCAAGATTATCGGGATGCTATCTAGATGGGCATGCATCTTGCGGCACATCCGTTGGCCGCTGGTTCGCATCGATGCCGCATCAAGGATAATCAGATCTGGTTTTTCCAGATCGGCAGCAGCCAAAGCATCCGCGGTTTTATGATAAACAAGAACTGAATATCCCCTTTTTTTAAGGGCACTAGCAAATGAAGGCGCACTTGTCCGTGCGCTTTCAATCAAGAGGAGGGTCGCCGACATTATTGAAAATTCCCTGCAGTAGAAGCTCGGCAGCGAATAGCTGCCTGTAAAAAGCATTATACCCATACTTTGCATAAGCCCGCAAGTCGCTCTTGCCAGAATATTCCGACTATCTAAGTAGATTACATGCCGGAATCGACTCCAATCGATATGATTCATAATCTTGATCCGAACCCCCTCCGGGCAAGTGTAATGTCGATTATCATCCGCCATCACTTGCCCGCCCGCTGTCCTTTAAAGACCGGATATCATCTCTTAAAGCACTCCTCTCTCTTGCCAGCATTCTTTTTCAGCCAGCTTCGTCTCGGCAAGATAGAGAGGGCGTTGAAAAACATATTTGCCCATAAAAGAGTGTGGTATATGTAGGGTGGAAGCCCCGCTTCCACCCTACATATACTATCATCCTGGCAAGATAGATCATGTTGTCGCTCTCCCACTCGGATTGTATAATCACAAATCATGCAGAAAGAGCCATCTGATTACTTATTCGTGGGTGAAATTCGAGAGGAGTATTGCATTGACTCTACTGGAGGAGTCCATCTAGGCGCTCCAGGTGGAAATGCCGTTTACGCGGCTGTCGGGGCCCGAATCTGGTCCTCCTCGGTTGCATTGGTTGGCCGAGTGGGCAACAATTTTCCCCCAGATTTAATCAAAGAGCTTAGCCAACACGAATTCGACATTCATGGCATCCGGAAACTTCCGGAGCCCCAAGATACTCGCGCCTTTTATGCATGTCCAACTCCGCTAGAATACCTTGAGACGAAACCGACTTCGCATTTCCTCCGGCTGGGAATCCCCCTGCCTAAAAAGCTCCTGGACTATCAGCCCTCTATACAGACTTCGGCAGAACAGACATCACTTCCACCACTGGCCCCTCGGCCAAATGACCTTCCGCCACAAGCGTCGGATGCTAAAGGGGCACATATCTCGCCTACCCACTACCTATCTCAGATCAGTATCCCCGTCCAATTGCATGATCTTGGCGTCCGCCCGATTACATTAGATCCCTCTAGTCGGTATATGCAATCCGGGCGCTTCGACGATCTCCCGATGATTATTAATGGGTTGGACGCCTTTTTGCCAAACGAGGAGGAAGCCAAGGCCGTGATCCAACCCCATGGGTGGGAGATTTGGGATATTGCGCAAGCTTTCAGTGACATGGGCTGTCGCTTCATCGTGATAAAGTGCGGTTCACGCGGCCAATATGCATGGGATTCTGA
>DAOVFE010000077.1 GCA_030673085.1 Anaerolineales bacterium
GATTGCAGATGTCGAATCCCATTTCTATGATCGACAACCTCGACGAGTGAAGAACCCTGCAGCAAGCTGCGGGGTTCTTCTAAGGAAAAAGCCATAATGGGGGCGGTAGCTCCCAAACCCGCACTTTCCACTCATCCCTACAGCAAGTTGTTGGGTTTCCTGGCTTTTTCCATGGGGCGGCAGCCCCCAAACCCCCGTTTGCCATTCATCCCCACAGCAAGCTGCGGGGTATTCTGGCTTTTTCCCATAAATCATCCTCAGTGCATCATGCAAAAAGATCGCCTTATGAAGTAGAGAATGCTGTAAAGCGCTGCCTTGGATGCATACGCAGACCAATAATGGAAATTTGTATTAGCCATTCTAGAAATTTGAGGACTCAATTGTAGTAGATTGGAAAGCTGGATGAACCTCAAATTGCATTTATGGTAAGCGCGGCTGCGGGATGATATAATACATAAAAATAATTATGGGGAAGGAGATGCGAGATGGAAAATGCCATCAGAAAATTTTTGGCGCATCTTCATGATGCACGCGGAAGTGCAGAGAATACGATTCTGGCATACCGCGCCGATTTAAAGCAATTTAATATAGTCATTGTCTCGCATGCTGGTGGTCCGGTCAGGCCGGAGTATCTTTCCAAAATTTTGCTGGACATATACATGGAATGGCTAGCCGCTCAAGGCTACCGCCCGGCAACGATTTCGCGTAAAGTCTCGGCCATACGCTCGTTTCTTGATTATCTTGTCATGTATGAGGGACTTCCCCTTAGGAATCTGGAATCTGGACTGCGGTCAGCGCCGGCGCCTCGCCAAAGACCTCGAGTTCTAACAGTTGAGCAAGTTGCTGCTTTGCTCTCTGCTCCAGAACAAAGTCAATCGCCTCGAGCATTACGTGATGCGGCTATTCTAGCCATGCTTTATGCAACCGGGCTGCGTGCGGCGGAAATTGTTCAAATAAATGTTGATGATTTGGATCTGAATAAGCGTGGCGTAAAGTGTGATCATGGCTATAGATTGCTTAAACTTGGGAAAGCGGGAGCTTGCATTGAGAAATACTTGAAAGATGGCCGCCCACATCTTGCTCGCTATCCTGAGGAAAAGGGCTTATTTCTCAATCAACGTGGTAGGAAATTGAGCAGACAAGGACTTTGGCTGATTGTCAAGCGATGGGCGAGGGAAGCAGGGTTGGATAAGGACGTTTCACCTTATACTTTGCGCCATACACTTGCGCATCATCTATTGAACGAAGGCAAAAGTCCTCAGGAGGTTCAGCACCTTCTTGGCCTAAAGAGCCCAAACTCTATTCGGGTTTTTAACAAAATACCTTCGGAATAGGAGAGTGTTGAAAAACACATTAATCCGTAAGAAAATGTGGCAGATATAGTTGTGATCTTCGCTCCCAGCCCATATCTATCAGAGTTAATGATTTCTCTTTTTCAACACCCTTGAATAGGATAATTGACAATATGGATTTTCTTACTATCGAAGTTATCGACAAAGCTGCGGATTTCATTCAGCATCAGATTGCTATAGAACCCAGAGTAGGAATGATACTAGGGTCAGGTCTAGGAACGCTGGCAGACAGCGTAGAGGGATCTGTCCGGATTGAGGCCCAAGATGTTCCCGGGTGGCCGAAGTCAACCATTGAGGGGCATGCTGGACGGCTGATTATTGGTCATTTGGCTGGACAGCCAGTCTTTGTGATGCAAGGTCGTAGCCATTATTACGAAGGCTATTCCATGGCCCAGATTGGCTTACCGGTCCGGGTGATGCAGCGCCTTGGGGTTGAGATCCTAGTCGTAACTAATGCAGCCGGCGCAGTGAATCCCAACTTCGAGCCCGGTGATTTGATGTTGATCACAGATCATATTAATTTGCTGGGGATGGCAGGTCTGACGCCGCTTCGAGGCCCCAATCTTTCAGAGTTTGGGCCTCGATTTCCCGATATGGGCCGGCCCTATGACCGAAAACTTATGGATCTGGCGAGGGATGCAGTCAAAGAGGCTGGCGTGGAATTGAGAGAGGGCGTATATATCTGCCTGGCTGGTCCTTCATTTGAATCCCCGGCTGATTTGCGATTCTTAAAAGCCATTGGCGTCGATGCGGTTGGCATGTCAACTGTTCCAGAAGTCATCGTCGCCAGGCATGGGGAGACGCGCGTACTCGGTATTTCGGGGATCAGCAATAAAGCAAACCTTGACGGTAGCACAATTACGACGCATGAGGAAGTACTTGAAGCAGGGAGAGTTATTGCCCCGAAAATATTAGAGCTGATTAAGGGGATGTTACGCCGGCTCTAGGTTGGGCAACGGATGGAAGAATTCCTGGTCTTTATCAAAGAGCAGAGCATCTGGATTTATCTTAGCCTGGGCTTGGCGGGGTTGATCTATTTAAGACTGACTATTAATCGATTGCAGGAATATCGCAGGGCATTTTTTAATATTGAACGTGAACAGGCTCGTGAAGAGTTGGTACGGGCGGCGATCATGTCTGGATTGACTCTGGCCGGTATCGCAGCTACTTTTTTAATTTCATACTTGAAGATCCCTATGCTGCCGATATTAATAAATCCCACGGCTGTTCCAACTGTCTCTCTTCTGACGCCAATGAGTGAATCAGAAATTGGAGCCGCTACTCCAATGGCCAATGTGACGCCAATTTCAAATGACGAATTCGATAATATCGGTTGTCAGAATCCGGATGCCACAATTCTATTTCCGGAAGATGGAAGTTCGATCAGTGGTGTTATTGAGGTTCGGGGGACGGCCAATATCTCCAATTTTGCATTCTATAAGTTTGAATTTATGCCAGTGACTCCTGGAGCTGTTTGGCGGGCAGTCTCTGCCGGTACGGGTCCGATAGTAGAAGCAACGCTTGGCACATGGGACACTAGCCTTGTCGATCCGGGGGAATACGCATTTCGTTTAGTCGTGACAGATACAGAAGGAAATGCGCCGTTCCCTTGCGTTATCAGGATTAAAGTATTACCTTCGGAATGACATTTATTCGATTAGACAGAATGCCCCTCAGCAAGCTGAGGGGATAAATGGTCAGGGCCGTAGGCACTGGAGGGCGATAGTCCTAATCGAATATTTAAACAAAACCCGCACCCGAAGGGGCAAAATTCGGCAATGGGGGATGCCCCTAAAGGACATCCCTAAATGAATTTTAAGGGTTTTGTCATTTGCTTTTACAAAATGAAAGAGAGGCGATTGATTTTAATGAAGGGGCTGTCAATTCGTAATGCAATTTCCAGCGATATTCCATCATTAATAGCTCTGGATCATGGATATAGCACTGATCATGTCTGGCAGATGGCGATGAACCGTTCGCCTGATGAAGTGGGAGTTACTTTTCGCCAGGTACGCTTGCCGCGGCCGATGCGGGTGACTTATCCGCGGGATCCGCAAAGGCTGGCGGATGAGTGGCTTCGTCGTTCTGTTTTGCTTGTGGCTGAAAACGATGGTCTGCTCCTGGGGTACCTGGCCTTGGTTGATTCGCCGGCGCCTAGAGCAGCATGGATCACCGATCTGGTTGTCGGTCTTAGGCATCGCCGCCAGGGAGTGGCAACTGCTCTTCTTGAAGCGGTGAGCCGATGGTGCCGCGAGCAGGAGATTGAACGGCTTATTCTTGAAATGCAAAGCAAAAATTTCCCTGGTATTTGCCTTTCGCGTAAACAAGGCTTTGTCTTCGCAGGTTACAATGATCGTTATTTTCCGGATCAGGATATTGCGTTGATTTTCCTACTAGAGTTTTAATTAATGATGGTTTATCCATGGAACAAGGCTTTCTTGCGACTTTAATCGTTCTCAATCAGATTCTCAATGCGGGAAATGCTATCACCGCGTTCTCTCTCTTGCTATATGCACTCACCTTTAATCTTCGTGAGCAGGTAGCCAAATCATTTGCTCAAGTTCTAGCCTGCGTCACGATTGTTTATTTTGGCGATGTAATGGCGAGTACAACGTTTAACGGGCAGGAAATGGCCTTTTGGCTGCGATTGCAGTGGTTTGGCATTGCCTTTCTCCCGGCAGCATATCTGCATCTTTCTGGTGCGCTGCTTGCGTCCATTGGCCTACAAATAAAAAGACGTCAGCGATGGCTAATAATCTTCACCTATATCATCAGTGCCGCGAGTCTAGTTGCGGTCGGGTTTAGTCAATTATTAGCGGGGGATTTGCAATACTCAGGAAATGCCGCTTACTTGCAGCCGGGACCACTATTTCCGTTCTTCACCATCTATATCCTGGGATGCCTGGGAATTGTTGGATATAACTTCTATCGAGCTTTTCAGCGATGCCGTACGAGTACAAGCAAGCGCCGAATGCGTTATTTATTGGCCGGATCACTTGGGCCACTGTTGGGGGTTTTTCCTTTTCTGATGATAGGCGGGGCGATTGCGGCAAATCACGTGCTTCTGTTTTGGGGAATCGTAGCGTTTACATCGGCGATAGTCGCGTTCTTGCTCATACTAATGGCTTACTCAATTGCCTATTATGGAATCAGCTCCCCCGATAGAGTAGTTAAAGCTCGATTAGCCAATTGGATCTTGCGTGGCCCGTTTGCCGCCCTTGTTGTTCTAGCTATTACTGTGGTTGTAAATCGTCTGAGCGGACTTTTGAAAATTGGCAGCGCGAGAGTTGTTTCCTTTGCGATGATTGCCAGTCTATTGTTAATGCAGTTTTTGATAACCCTCGTCTGGCCTTCGCTTGAACGGTGGCTGTTTTATGGGAATGAAAGCAAGGATATAGAACGGCTTAAGCTGCTTGAGGAGCGGCTACTGACTAGCGGCGATCTACGACAATATCTTGAATCGATCCTTGATGCTGCCTGTGATATGACCGGGTCTTCTTCAGGCTTCATAGCCGTCATGGGCGAGAAAGGATTACAGCTCGAAGTAGCAGTCGGAGATAAAATTGCAGCCCGCAATGGAATTGACATCCCCGCACTTCTAACTGTCGAAGACGAACAGGAGATCGATCAATTAGGGAAAGTGTTCACCTGGAATTCATGCTGGGTTATTCCATTACGCTCTCCCGACAATGGCAATACCATTGGATTGTTTGGCATTGAAGCTCGCGGCTCAAGTTCGGACTATGGGCCAGAAGAATTAATGGCATTGCGCTTATCCGCAGAACGGGCGACCATAGCCCTAACCGATCGATTGCTGCAGCGTGAAGCCTTTGATGCGGTTGATCGTCTTGTGCCAAGAGTGGAAGAGATACAGCGGATGCGGGCTGCGACGAGTTATGGAGGATTCGAAGCTCTTGCCAAACCGATCGAGGGACTATCGACGGAGGCAGATTTAGTCAATTTTGTGCGGGATGCACTAACTCACTACTGGGGAGGGCCGGGGCTGACGAATAGCCCGTTAATGCGGCTGCATATTGTAAAGCAGGCAATGGAAGAGCATGCTGATAATCCGATTAATGCGCTGCGGGCGATTCTGCAGAGCGCTATTCAACGAGTTCGGCCGGAAGGCAAGCGCCGATTTACGGCTGAATGGGTGTTGTACAATATTCTTGAAATGAAGTTCATGGAAGGAAGGAAAGTCCGCGATGTGGCTTTACGGCTTGCTATGTCGGAGGCGGACCTTTATCGGAAACAGCGCGTCGCTATTAATGCTGTTGCCCAGGCGATTGCTGAAATGGAGCGAGAAGCCACCGCGATCGAAGAATCAGGGGCTAGAAAGGAGACAGGATAGCTTGCGAAATCGATAGAAATGAGTATCTTATATTAATGAATATGCTGACGTAAACGCAAATGCAAGATAGAGCTTTTCCTAGTAGCGGCTATTTTATTCGATTAGCCAGAATGCCCCTCAGCAAGCTGAGGGGATAAATGGCCGGGGCCGTAGGCACTGCAGGGCGATAGTCCTGAGCGAATATTTAAACAAAACCTGCACCCGAAGGGGCATAATTCCGCAATGGGGGATGTCTCTAAAGGACATCCCTAAAGGAATTTTGAGGGTTTTGTAATTTACTCAGTAGACTTATAAATTAGATTAGTCAAATTGCGGTAGGATGGTGTTGAAAAAGAAAAATCACTTGCCTAAGGGGTGGTATATATGAGGTGGAAGCTCCGCTTACTCCCCATATATACCACACTCTTCTATAGGCAAATATGTTTTTCAACATCCTCGGTAGTCTTGTTGATCAAAGAGTGAGGTTGATGAGATGATGTCGGATGAGGAAGGATCGAGGAATTGGTCTGAAGTTCCACCCCCAATGGGGGAATCCTGGTGGGAAGCAGTTCTAACGGATGAGGATAATCTCGTTCGCTCGGAGAGAAATTGTACTACTATAAGAAATACTTTTACCAACCATAACGTAGATCTCCAGGCTGCTGAGGACTGGAATTGGGCTTTGGAGCTCTATAAAGAAGATGATACGGTAGAGTTGCCAGTTGTTGGCTATAACCGCGGTGGGCTGCTTGTTGAGGCTCGCAATCTGCGCGGTTTTGTACCACTTTCCCATCTAACCGCGATACAAGATCCTGAAAAAGAAACGGAGCGATCCCAGCAGTTTGCATCCTATGTGGGAAGCAATCTTTGCCTTAAGGTGATCGAATTAGATGTTGATCGTGGAAGGCTGGTTTTTTCAGAGCGGGCCGCTATTGCTGGCCCGGGGAGCAGAATTGAACTTCTGGCAAAAATAAGCCCTGGAATGAGGGTGAGCGGCACTGTAACCAACCTTACTCGATTTGGTGTATTTGTCGACTTGGGCGGTGTGGAGGGGTTGATTCATGTTTCGGAGCTTTCATGGGGGCGCGTCCGTCATCCGGCGGATGTTGTGAATTGTGGACAAGAGTTAGAAGTGGTTGTTCTCTCGATTGATCGGGAACAAGGGCGTGTGGCGCTTAGCCTGAAAGAGCTTCTCCCTGATCCCTGGGAGATGGTGGAGGAGCGATTTAAGGTTGGAGAGATTATCAAAGGGATCGTTACTAATGTTGTTAAGTTTGGCGCATTTGTTTGTATTGAGGATGGTCTAGAAGGATTGATTCACGTATCGGAGCTAGGAAACGGAAGCTTTCTGCATCCCCGCAGCATCTTACATGAGGGCGAGCATGTATGGATTCGAATTATCCATATTGATGCAGCGGCACGGAGGCTGGGGCTATCATTGCGCGATGTTCCGCAAACCGATACGCTACCAGATGAATCGGAAAAAATCATCGATTATCCAGAAGCGTTATCTTCTTTATAGGAAGGTTTGGACATTACCATCGCCAGGTACGACGAGCGCGTGCTCGCTATTTATTGGAAAAACCAGAATCCCCCACAGTGTGTGAAGAACGCTGTCGCTCACTTAAGGCTGAGTACCGCAAAGCCCGATTGAATGGCAAGGTGCGAAGCCTAACAGCCTCGCGAACGGAGCCTAACAGCCTCGCGAACGGAGCCTAACAGCTTCGCGAACGGAGCCTAACAGCGTCGCGAAGGGAGCATAACAGCCTCGCGCACGGAGCATAACCGCGTCGCGAACGGAGCCTA
>DAOVFE010000307.1 GCA_030673085.1 Anaerolineales bacterium
CGCAATCGGCATTGCGGTTGGCATGCTCTTCGCTTCACTGACGGAAATCTTCGTTGGTGGGATCGACTTGAGCACAGCATTAATAGGATACTTTACTCCAGCTTTCATCGGCAACGTGATAGTAACGGCCGTGCTATTGCCGATTTTCTTCGTGGCTTATCAGGCTATAAGCTCAGGCAGAGGCAGGTAAGTGCTCGTCACTTGGAAGTATCGGCCCCGCAATACGTTTATTCAGCGTCTGGATCCTCGCGCGCGGCTGATATTCATGATCTGTGTGATCATGGCTATCACTCTTCCACAGATTTGGGATTTCCGTTTGCTATTCCCGCTATTCTGCCTGGTGCTGACGCTCTATCTTGTGGCCCGGATTGAATGGCGTGATACACGACGGGCTTGGATTCTGATCCTGATCATGCTGTTCTTCATCGTAGGATTGAATGCATTACTGGCTGGGCGTGGGGGCCCACAAGAGATTTTAGAAGAACAGTCGCCGGTAATTCTTTTCCAATTCCCAACGTTGACATTCCCGATTATAAACAAGACGCTCACGGTAACCATCACTGTTGCCCGGGCGTGGTTTGCGTTGACGCAGATGACCAGGATTCTGACGATGGCTTTGCTGGCGGTGCCGATCGCCTATACATTTGACCCCAGTATGTATGGCGTCACTTTCCGTAAGATGGGCCTTCCCGATAAAGTAGCCTATACGATGGATCTCGCTTTCCGTTTCGTTCCTACTCTGGGACGGGATTTCGCCATCACCATGGACGCTCAACGGGCGCGGGGCTATGAGCTGGAGAGTTTGAAAGGGGGAATCTTCGAGCGGCTGCGAAAGCTCGCCCCGCTGCTTGTGCCAGTGACCATGCAGTCGATCGTTTCCGGTGAAGAGGTCGTCGATGCAATGGATTTGCGCGCGTTTGACACTCATAAACGCACATGGATTCGGGAGGATGAGCTGAAGTATGTGATGCGAGATTATCTGTTCATGGCTTTGGGGGCGGCGATTCTTGCCATCTTCATCGGCGTCCGGATCTCTGGGCATGGCAGTTTCTGGATACCCGAATTCCTGCTGAGGGCCGCTGGGGGATAGATATCTGGTATAGTTTTACAATGCAGTTAATGATTAGCCCGCGGGATGAATACACCGGCGGGCTAATTTTTTCTGGTCAGGCATCGTCAAGCAATCTTCGCGGAAAAAGAAGTATAGCTGCTAGGCTAATTATCCTCTAACATGAATTGGATGCTGGTGCTAGCAGCACGTCGGCCAGATCAGCGGTGCTGTCGAGAATCAAATTAGCCCCAGAGCGGCTGAGTTCTGCGCGTTGGCCAAATCCACATAAAACCCCAACTGTTTGAGAGCCAGCAGCTCTGCCGGCGCGGATATCATTGGTGCTATCGCCAACCATGAGGCAGCTCTCTGAAGGTATATTCAGTTGCCTGGCAGCCCACAAGATCGGCATAGGGTGTGGCTTGGTGCGGCTGCAGGTTTGGGCGCAAGTGACGACTTGAAAGTATGAGAGCAGTCTGTACTGCTTGAGAAAAGCGTGAGCGCTGCGATGATTACGAGCAGTGACTATGGCCAATGGGTAGCGCGAGTACAGGCGTTCGAGCATGGCGTCGACGCCAGGAATCAGCATAAAATGACCGGGCGATTCCTCTCCTCTAAGTCGATGAAAATAATCAATGACCGGTGCGGCTGCCTTGTCAAGGCCAAGGCGGTCGGACAGACCATGAATCCAATTGATAAATCCTTCTGCAGACATAACGATCCGGCGAGCACTTGTTTGATGGTTGTAATTTGGAAAAAGAAAGGACAACGGGCGTAATAGATTTGCCAGATGTTGCACAATCATATCGTCGGTGTCGGCAAGAGTCCCATCGATATCAAATAAAATAGCCCGGATTCTAGAGTGGTCAAGATTCATCTGGCTGGCTCTTGAGTGGAAAATTCAATGATTGATGCAGCGCCTCAACAGTTTCTATTTCGGGAGCCAGAATCCAGATAGTCTGATCGCCTCGGTACTGTGCGAGGACTGCGATAGTATCCAAATCCCACAAAGTGCCGGAGCTTAGGCTTCTCGATACAGGCTCGCCAAAGCGCGCTACTCCATAATCGTTGAGTGCTGCAGAAAACGTATGTGCATCGCCAATCGAATCCCATTGCGTGATCAGGATCAATGCCCCTTTCTCTAATTCATCATTGTAAAAGGTTAAAAACACATCCCCGGCCCAGCCCTCGGCAGCTTCGGCAGAGCTTTCTTCCGGGAGATAGGAATTCAAGACTAACCGAGTGTGCCATTCTCCGAGTACGCCGCGCTCGATTTCGCGCCAGCCCACACCGAGTGTTTCCATCAGGTCGTCGGGTAGGTTAAGATGAACGGGAGTCTTTCTGGGATAAGTTTTCGGATGGAGTATTTGTTTGGTGGATAATGGCGGATTGGTCTGGGCTTGATCGATGGATGCCCATCCATGCTTTAGGTAGAGCTGACGAACGAACTGCCGGGCATATTGGCGAAAGAGAGGTAGATTGGTAGAGACAAAATCAGGTAAGGAAGATGAGAGAGCGGATTCTGGAAAAGAGGCATACCCTCCATAATATTGAGAATCATCGGGCGATGCATAGATGCGAAGCCACTGTTCGGCAAGCAGCGCTTGGTCGCCGGCCGCCAGGGCTTCTAGAGCGGCACAGTGATCATAGCCAATCATTGGGCCATATGGGGGGCAATCTTGATCTTCGAGATGGCTGTAACTCTGGCGGATGAGTGCACGGTCGTATGCGCGTGCATACGCCAGGCGTTCCAGCTCGCCGGAG
>DAOVFE010000334.1 GCA_030673085.1 Anaerolineales bacterium
TTACCGGCTTCACCCCCGCTCCAAGGTGTATCCAAAAAGCTCCCTTCCTCACTCATTTCTCCACTGACAAACCAGTAGGCAGACCAAGTCATCCCGTCGATCATGCCGTCATAATCCCAAAAAGCACACACGTGGCTTACATCGCTAGGGAGCGAATACCCTGATCCGGTCGGCTGATCATCTTCGGTAACGCCATCGGCGAACTGCAGATGATAGAAAAATATCTCGCTTAAATCAAATTCGCTACTATCCCCGCCCGTTTGCATATCGGCGACATATTCCTCCCCGCTCATTGCGGCCTCAACTAGTGGACGAGCCAAGTTGACAGGACGCAGACCATTAATAAAGCCGCCGATCGGAACACAGGTGTCATTATCATCAATATAGCCGTCCCGATTAGTATCTGCTACCGGGCGGCAATCTACAACCTCGCTCTCATCGCTGGCGGAAGCCTGGGTTGGAACGCCGATCAATTCCCCGGCGGCATTAACCGCCATGCCGCCGCTATTTCCACCGGCGATGGTTGCATCAGTCTTGATCCAGGCTCGTCCGTCAACGCCGCGTTCACGTGTAAAACCGCTCACTGCGCCCTCAGTGTAAGTGATGGTATCGCCGCCAATTCCAGGATACCCGAGAATGCGCAAATGGTCTCCTATCTCAATCGCATCCGAATCGCCCATTTGGATATATGAGAGCTGCGGCGTTACCAAATTCCCATCAATATCGGAAACGATACGGATCACTGCTATATCCAACCCATAATCTACCGCCGCTATATCCGCCAGGTAAGTCAGCTCCGGCGGCTTATCCGTACGTTCGATGATCGCCACGCCGAGGTCGGTATATTCATCGTATCGATTATCCACCACATGGGCATTAGTAAGAATCATGCCATCTGGTGAAACCACACTCCCCGATCCACTCCATACAATTGTCCACTCGCTGTCATTATCTTCCATGGCAAATATCTGAACTGTGGCTTCTGCAAGATCGGCCGAATCAACTGCAACCACACCTTGGCCTCCAGGGCCATCACCGGAAGGCTTAGGCGTCTCATCTTCAATTGCGTTGCAAGCCAACATCCCTCCCAAGAGGGCCGCTATCGGCAAGAATATGCGCGCCAATCGATGGCGGCGCGATCTCCTCATACTATTGCTCCTCATCATTAACCCCTTTGTTTAGTTTACACTTTATATGTTCCGTTTTCAGTAAAATCTACATAAAGCATACGTTTGCGAATCCCCCTCCGGCAAAAAAATCATTCCTTCATATGAATTCACTGAAAAAAACCAAATGCGAGAAAGGAGTGGGTGTGTGGGCTTCGCCCACACCCCTTATATACCCACTTTCCCTACTGGTGGATGCTTTTTTCAGTGGACTCTTCATACCTATTATCGTATCAGCCGCAGACCAATGGAATTTAAGTCGAGTATAATCATTCGGTATCAAGGGAGATTTAAGAATGCATATCCTGCTAACCAATGATGATGGTGTGACAGCTCCAGGCCTATTGGCGCTTGCCCAAACATTGCGTCAACTCGGCGATTTAACTATATTCGCGCCCGACCGCAATTGGTCGATCTCTGGACATTCCAGGACTATAGATCGGCCGCTGCGAATTCACGAAACAACGCTTGCCGACGGCACTCCAGCCTGGAAAAGCGACGGCTCCCCTTCAGATTGCGTTGCCCTGGCGCTTCTGGGCTTCATCCAAGAGCCTATCGATCTGGTCGTTTCCGGCATCAACCCTAACGCTAACATCGGGCATGACATTACCTACAGCGGCACCGTTACCGCCGCCTTGGAAGCCATTATATCCAATATTCCCGGCATCGCTATTTCATTAGATTCGCCGAATCAGCATGACGGTTCACTTGATTACCAGCCAGCCGCTCAAATTGCGGCCCTGATTGCCCAACAAGTCCTCGGGCATGGATTACCCAAAGAGGTTGTCCTTAATATCAATGTGCCTTATGGCCAATTCGATTCCTTCCGTGGCGTGCAAATCACGCGCCAAGGGTTAAGAATATACCGTGACGCCCTGATCCGGCGAAAGGACCCACATGGCCAGCCTTATTACTGGATCGGCGGCGAAGAACCCACCGGCATACCCAAACCCGGCACCGATTTCTGGGCTATTAAGGAAGGCTATGTGTCGATAACTCCACTTCACTTGAATCTGACGGCCGATGATTGGATTCCTAAGCTAAAATCCTGGAATCTTAATTTGCAGCCGTAATTACCTTTCACTAAAGTGAAGAAGGGCCTGTCTGAAAAGTCGAAATTTGCGATTCTCATTCCCACCAATGAGCCAGATTCTCTTAAAAACAAGCATATACTCCCCACATCGCGACAAATTTACTCAATGCGATTTGGCTAGCTCCCCACCGACCTGCCTTTTTAGACAGCCCCTATCTTCCAAGGAAAAAGCCCTAATGGGGGGCTACCGCCCCCAAATCCCCGCTTGCCATTCATCCCCACAGCAAGCTACGGGTATTCTGGCTTTTTCCCATAAAGTAAATCCGAGACAGTGAGCTATGGCAAGTCGACTTTCCCTCAGGCTTGCATTTCGTTTCAACGCTAATCCGCATCTCCGCCGGGGATTCGATCCCTCAAATATTGTCAATCGAAACCTGCGGGAGATTGGGCCGGGTTTGTTATGCAAAACAGCCTTAGACTTA
>DAOVFE010000380.1 GCA_030673085.1 Anaerolineales bacterium
CCCCTTGCTTTGCATAATGGTTCTATTAGCATCTTCCATAGCCTGTAATATACCAACACCGGAGGAACCCACTGAGGTCCCACCGCCAACAGAACCGGAGACGCCTACCGAAGTCCCAACTCTAACTAGCGAACCACCCACTCCTACAGAAGAACCGTCCCCCGAGCCTTTGGTTGTCATCCATCATAATGACAATTTCGAAATCTACTCAATGGATGGCACTTTAATTGAAACACGCTCAGCATCTGGCCTTAACGTCTGGAGCCATTCCAATCAGTACCAAATAGTCGGGGATACGATCTATTATGTTGATAGTGGCGGCAGCACATTGGGGGGTTATGTCAAACGCGTAACCGCAGCCGGTCCGGAAGATCTCAACTTTACAGCTTCGGCCAGTCTTGCCAATCTTACCTTTGCCGTCTCCGAGGATGAAACTAAAATCGCCTGGGCCAATGCTCATTGGGGCAACAGCGAGCTTTGGATGGCGGATATCGATGGCGGCGAAGCTCAAATAATCCAGCAAAGTGGTCCAAGTACTGGCTTCGAAGACTATATGGTCTTGGAAGTCTATCGATGGACCTCTGATGGTGATCTAGTATACGTCTGGCAAATTAGCGGTATTGGCAACCTATTGTTCTTTGGCTATTCGAGTCTATATAAATACTCTCCAGCGACGCTTGAAACCACCCCGCTTTCGCCGATTCCCGCTAGTGGTTCAAATATGCCCTGCTGGAGTATTGTCTCAGATGATGCTTCTCTCGCGGTAGGAACCTGCATTCCCGGCGGCGGTATGGGCGAAATGCGAGAGCGTGATCTTGTCACCGGAATCGAAACTATATTCCCGATATTACCCGGCCAGCAGCAATCTGGCGCGGCGGCTTATTCTCCTTCCGGCGACCGACTGGCGTATGCATTTGGGGAAAGGCAAGGCGATCTTTTCGTTGGCGGCCTGGCCGTCCGTCTTGTTCCTGGTACCGATCCTCATGTGCTAGCTTCCGCTCCAGATGGATATTTCCATCGCACTGTATGGGTTGATGAGACACGTCTGCTTGTCCAGGGTTCGGAGTCGGATATTGCCAAGACATATTTGATAACTATCAGCGGCATCTTGACGCCTTTCGCCGATGGGGAGTTGGTCGGTTTGATGCCACAATAATATTTTCAGCCGATTCTACTATCGATTTAAAACTCATTAATTCGGTCAAGATTGCTCCTACGCTGGCTTCTGGAAAGTCCGCTGTTCAAATCCTTTTATAAGAATCGCCTGGCTGCAAATTTGGCCAGGCGAATTCTATTAAGACTTCATCTTCTCCTTGACATTTGCGATTTCAACTTTTCAAACACTTATCAAAGTGGATTTATAAAAAGAAATAATTCGCCAGTAAATAACCCCTACTCAGTGCGCATCGCATGCTATCGCTTCACTGTGATGTTCTTCCAAGGAAAAATCCTCATGGAAACTTACATCACATCCCGAAGCCGACAGACTTCGCTGCCAGCCATTCATCTTCATATCTTGTCGCTATTTGTGCTATCTTTTTCGCATGAGCGAATCTTTACCGGCAAATATTTTTCAATACTCTTCATTAATACACGTCACTTAAAATTCCACCAACCGGCATATTTCATTCCCGCCACTCACGTTGTTATCCTATTGCAATTTAATGACTGCTTTTAAGATATAGCCCAAATGCGAGATAGAAAACGGCATATCTCCCTTTTTCCCGCTGGCGGTTGCTTCTTTCAGTGCCGCTATAAAATCATTCTGAAACTTCTATCGGTGTGCAGCAGTCCAGCTTAAGACTTCGTTTTACCCCCTCAACCGCTATAGGGCCGGCTGGAACGATTCTCAAGTATCTGGGATCAATCCGGAACGGAATTGCACAAACATCTTCCACCCCCTCTGGCCCCACGTCGACTCGCAGCAAAGCGCCATAGCAAACGCCGGGCGGTCCGTACTGATCAAAGAGCGCATTCCCCATACTGAATGCAACCAAAGCTGGCCGATTGCTCTCCGTTCCTGCTACCCACCTTACTGGCTGAAGCGTATGTGGATGATGTCCTATGATAATATCGGCGCCAGCCTTGGCGAGTGAACTTGCCAATTCATTCTGGCGATCATTTGGAACAGCATCCCATTCATTTCCCCAGTGAATTGAAACGATCTGCATATCAACCCGAGAACGCAGGCCTTCCAATGCCTGTCGGGCTTTACCAATGTCAACCGGCGTCAGCGTGTCATCAAAGGCCCACCAAGCCAGAGCCAAGCCGTTCTTTTCTAC
>DAOVFE010000361.1 GCA_030673085.1 Anaerolineales bacterium
TGTGAATCCTCCCGATAGATTACGGACACCCTCAACCATCGCCTCGCGCGGGATATATAGATTCCCGTCTTCGCCGACAATTGCCTCCTGCTTTATTACATCAATCAGGGCGACCACTACATCATAGCCGTTCCAGGTGTAGGGTGAAAGGGATCCAGCCTTATCGCCAAATTTGGCCTCATAGGCTGCATCGAATTTATCCTTGGCCTCAGATACGGGCGGTACAAGCGCGGTTGCATATGCGCCTTCGCCATTTTCGCCGGCCAGATCCAGGAACTTTTGTCCGAAGGTGCCGTCATCGCCAAAGAAGATTACACCCTCAAGACCAGCAACCTTCATGCCGTTTACTAGGACAACTGCTTCTGCATCATAGCCGCCATAAAAGATCGCTTCCGGCTCTAGTGCGGCAACTGCGCTCAACGGAGCACTGTAGTCGGTTTCGCCAGGGTTGATGGCCAGGAAGTCGACCACTTCACCGCCGAGACTCTCATAGACCTCTTTAACCTTCTCTGCCAGGCCTTGGCCGTAGGCGTCGCCATCGTGCATCACCGCCAACTTGCTAACGCCGAGCTTTTCATAAAGATACTTCGCAGCTTCCGTGCCTTGTATATCATCGGTGAAGGGAATACGATTGAAGACATCCTGGTCGGCCGTGGAAGTAAGATCTGCGCGTGTGGCCGATGCCGATAGCATGGGCAGCCTGGCCTCGTTGTAGATTGGAATTGAAGCGGCGGTCGAACCGGAAAACGTATGTCCAGAAATCGCCACGATGTCAGGGTTCGAAGAGTAGAGGTTGGCAACAGCTGCGCCCCCTTCTCCGGAACCGCCGGTGTCTTCGATCAGAAGACTAATAGTCCAATCGCCAAAGTCACCATAATCATCGATGGCAATTAGGCCGCCTTGTGAGATGTCGATGCCGAACGCGGAATAGTCGCCCGCGGTTGGGCCGGCATACCCGATCTTGATTACGTCGCCCGGCTCAAAGACAGCGCATACGCTTTCATCTTCATTATCAGCGCACTCGGCCGGCACGGCAGGTGCCGCTTCTTCGGTCGGAGCCTCTGCAGGGGGTGCCTCTGTCGGGGCTGCCTCTGGAGGGGCTACCTCAGTCGGCTCGGCGGCCGCTTTGCAGGATGTAAGCAGAATTGCCACCAGAATCAGTAAAGTAGTCAGTTTGGTTAGGCGTTTCATTGTCTCTATCTCCTCCTAAAAATTCACTTGTATTGATTGAATTGATTTGTAACTTAATTGGCTTTTTTTCAAAGGACATTAGTTATCTATGACAGGGCACCCTCCTTTCATGCTTCAACGGATAGTATTCATCAATCCAAGATCAAATCCCATAATTGCATGGTCAACCCAAAGGCGTTGGTCAATCTTTATATATGTATAACAAACAAACACCTCACGGTTGGGAGGTGTTCCACCTTTACTAAAGTTCACTTTTGCTTACACCATATCAACCTGAATCGGGTTTTTAAACCCAGACCACAAAAAGACAATAAACATTATGGCGATATCGATAATAGTGCGCCTGATAGAGGTCATCGAAATGCTCTCTCATGAACTTGTTTATAACTTAACAATTTATCACAGCTTTTTGAGTTGTCAAGCGTCTCTTTGAAAAAATTGCTGTTTTCCAATGAAAAGGACAGGGTTCAATAGTTCAGTAATAATGTCACACCTCTATAGTAAATGACAAAACCCTCAAAATTCCTATCCCCGCAGCAAGCTACAGGGCATTGCGGAATTTTGCCCCTTCGGGTGCGGGTTTTGTTTAAATATTCGCTCAGGACTATCGCCCTGCAGTGCCTACGGCCCTGGCCTTTCATCCCCTAAGCAAGCTTAGGGACCTCAGCAAGCTGAGGGGTATTCTGGCTAATCGAATAAAGTGTTATTGCTGCCCCTTTAGAGAAAAAGTAGCTGCTTTCACTTAGCCTGAAGTGCAATTCCGCCTTTCTGAATGTAATTGGCTTTCGGCAATACTGCAGTTAATCTGGGTATCAATGCATCCTTAGTTCAATTCGCTCTTCAGACAATTTCACGATTCCTTTATTACAAGATGAGAGCTGGCCCAATTGCACTGAGTAAAGTAGTCGCGAAGTGGGGAGTTTATGCTTGATTATTACAGAATCTGGCTCATTGATGGGGATGATAATCGCGATTTTCGACTTATCAGATAGCCCCTTCTTCTAAGGAAAAAGCCATAATGGGAGCGGTAGCTCCCAAACCCACACTTTCCACTCATCCCTATAGCAAGTTGTTGGGTTTCCTGGCTTTTTCCCATGATTCCTCTTTTTCAACACTCTCCAGAATCCGTTTTGACATCACAAAAAATTGGGTTATAGTTATAGAGTCCGACGGGTCGCTTCAGGGGGAAAACTATGGCCCAACAATCACGCAGTGTTCGCCTCGTCCGGCTGTTCCTAATGGCCGGCCTTCTCATTCTAAGCTGGA
>DAOVFE010000170.1 GCA_030673085.1 Anaerolineales bacterium
ATTGCAGAATATCCAGCAAGCGCGCGATATCACCGAGCGAATGCGGGTCAAGGCGAGGCTTGATCACCTTAATCTCGTTCTCCGCACGGCGCGCAACATTAACCGGCTCATTACCAAGGAAAAGGACCGCGACAAGCTGATTCAAAGCGCGTGTGACAATCTGACTGAGCCGCGCGGCTATCACAGCGCCTGGATTGCTCTGCTGGATGAAACCGGCGGGTTTGAGTCGGCTAGCGAATCTGGGTTGGGCGAGGACTTCTTGCCGGTAGTCGAGGCGTTGGAGCACGGCGAGATGCAAGCTTGCGTTAGCAGGGCGTTATCCCAGTCAGGCGTTGTGATCATCGAAGATGCTTCAACTTGCGCCCAATGCCCCCTGGCAGATAAGTGCAGTGGCAGGGGCGTTATAGCCGTCCGGCTTGAACATGAAGGCAAGATATTTGGTGTTTCTACTGTCTCCCTTCCGGCTGATCTTATTATGGATGAGGATGAAAGCGAGATATTCCGCATTGCGGCTGGAGACATAGCATTCGCACTGCATATGATTGAATTGGAAGAAGAGCACAAGCGGATGGAGGAAGCACTGTGGGAGAGCGAAAAGAATCTTTCACAGATTGTCCAGGGAAGCTCAACGCCGATCTTTGTAATTGACAAGAATCATATAGTCACCTATTGGAACAAAGCATGCGAGAAATTAACCGGCATATCTGCAAGTGAGGTTATTGGCACAAAAAAACAGTGGCAGGCTTTCTACGCAGAAGAAAGGCCGCTCATGGCTGATTTTCTGGTGGACGAAATACCAGAAAAAAATATTTCCAAATACTACATCGGCAAATATAAGAAATCCGCGCTCATAGAAGGCGCATATGAAGCCGAGGATTTCTTCCTTGACCTGGGCGAAAAAGGTAAATGGCTTTTCAAAACAGCAACGCCGTTAAAAAACCGCCAGGGAAAAGTCATTGGCGCGATAGAGACCTTGCAGGATATCACCGAGCGGGTGCGGGCCGAGAAAGCGTTGTGGCATTATTCGAAGAACTTGGAAGATATGGTCGATGAACGCACTAAGAAGCTACAGGATGCCCAAGAGCAACTGATCCGTAAGGAGAGATTAGCTGTGTTGGGGCAGCTTGCCGGCGGTGTAGCTCATGAACTGCGCAACCCGCTGGGTGTGATCTCTAACGCTACATACTTCCTCAAGAACATTCTTCCCGAGGCTGATGAAACCACCAAGGAGTATCTGGAGCTAATCTCCGATGAGGTTAGCAGCTCGGAGAAGATCATTTCGGATCTCCTAGGTCTATCACGCGCCTTGCCTTCAGAGAGGGAAGAGACGCCGATCGCCGAGATTGTTGACCGGGTGCTGGAGAAGCATCCAGCGCCGATTGATATAGAAGTAATCAGAGAGATCCCCGACGACATATCGCCTATATTTGTAGATCCTCAGCAGATTGAGCAAGTGCTATTTAACCTGGCGCAAAACGCCTATCAAGCCATATCCGGTAAGGGAAAGCTGATAATCAAGGCCCGGGATAAGGGTGAAACTATTCATCTCAAGGTTACCGATACAGGCGCAGGGATATCGAAGCAAAATATGCAGAAACTATTCAGTCCGCTTTTCACCACTAAAGCCCGCGGGATAGGCCTTGGATTGGCGATCTCTAAAAGACTGATGGAAGCCAATGGCGGAAGCATTGAAGTGGAGAGCGAAGTAGGAATAGGAACCACTTTCACTGTGATTCTCCCATGTAAGGGTGTATCCTGAGCAAAGCCGAAAGGAGCCATGCTATGAACGCCGAAACACACATACTTATCGTTGACGACGATCGGCGCATGGCCAGGACGCTAGTCGATATTTTAAAAATTAAAGGGTATTGTGCTGAAGAGGCTCATTCTGTCAATGAGGCATTGAAAAAAGTACGTAACCGGACATTCGATTGCATCCTAACCGACATCAAGATGCCCGGAATGAACGGCGTGGAGCTATTTCGGGCGATCAAAGCTAGCCAGCCACAGATACCGGTAGTGCTGATGACCGCCTATGCAAATGACAAGCTAGTTGAAGAAGGATTGAATGAAGGGGCCGTTGCCTCTCTCACCAAACCCCTGGACATTAATTTATTGCTGAATTTTTTCTCCTCACTGCGTAGGGAGCAGCTGGTTGTCATTGTGGACGACGATTCTGCATTCTGTAAATCATTAGGCGATATTCTGCGAATGCGACGATATTCAGTTTTTGAGACAAGCAACCCAGATGAACTTATTGATATGACGAAAGACGGGGTCTGTGGAGTCGTGCTTCTGGATATGAAATTGGATGGAGCCGATGGCCTGGGAGTGCTCCAGCAGATCCGAGAATATGATCTGCAATTGCCGGTGATCCTAGTAACGGGTTATCGAGAGGAAATGACGTCATCGATCGAAGCGGCCCTGAAATTGAATGCCTATGCCTGTCTCTACAAGCCGCTGCAGATTGAAGAGCTTATTCAAGTCTTGATTGGGATTCAACATCAGATGTTAGGAAAAATCCTTGGACGGGATCCCGACAAATAGAAGCGAGATAGAGCATGGATGATAAAGTCGCAATCTTCGTGATTGATGATGACCGTCGATTGAGGAATACCCTTGGAGATATCCTCAAAGCCAAGGGCTACTTGCCTGTTGCTCTTGCTAATGGGGCGGCGGCTATAAACAAGCTGGAGGAGATTGAACCCGCAATTGCCTTGATCGATCTAAAAATGGAGGATATGTCTGGGCTTGAGGTTATGAATAAGATCAAGCAGCGATTGCCCAATACGGCATGTATTCTAATCACCGGATACGCCTCCCGCGAGTCGGCCATCGAAGCAATCAACCTGGGGGCTTATAGCTATATTGAAAAGCCTTATGACGTAGAGCAACTGATGCTTACGATTCGTAGAGCTCTAGAGAAGCAGAAGGCGGATCAAGAACTTCACCGGCTTAAACAATTTCATGAGAGCATCGTCCAAAACCTATCGGAAGGCATCGTTGTCCAAGATGCCGAGGGGGCTATAACATTCGTCAACTCGGCGGCAGCGGAGCTATTTGGCTATTCTCCTGATGAGCTTATCGGCCGGCAAGGGGCAGAAGTGATTGTCCCTGATCAATGGGATATTGTTGAAGCGGCCGACGAACGTCGCAAGCACGGTGAAGCCGACCGATATGAACTCGAGATATTGCGTAAGGATGGCAGTCATATTCCCGTTCTTATATCAGGTACGCCCCGCTTCGATGGCGACCGCTTCATTGGCACGCTAGCCATCTTCACCGATATCACTGAGATCAAGCGGGCGGAGAAGGCGCTGCATGAGAGCGAGGAACGGCTACGCGCCATCTTCGAAACGGCCCAAGACTCCATCTTCATTAAAGACCGTTCTCTCAGATACATCTCTGTTAATCAGGCCATGGAGCGGCTTTTTGAACAGCCTGCATCGAAGTTAATTGGTCAAACCGATATGGACCTCTTTGGTGATGAGGGTGGAGTCCACGTAGGAAAAATTGATTCTCGGGTTCTTAAGGGCGAGATCATTATAGATGAGCACACCAAGCCGGTAAAAGGATTTCCACATACATTCCATACTATTAAGGTGCCGATGCGCGATAGCTCTGGCGAGATTATTGGTCTCTGCGGCATTGCTCGTGATATTACCCAACGCAAAAAAATTGAGGAGGCGTTACGGGCGAGCGAAGAGCGATTCCGAAGTGTCGCTCAGACTGCCGCCGATGCCATTGTCTTGGCCGATGGCGATGCGAAGATCATCTTTTTTAATCAGGCGGCAGAAGAGGTCTTCGGATATGGAGAAGAAGAAATCCTTGGCAAACCTTTGGCTCTCTTATTGCCCGAAAAAAATATTGAGAATTACCGAAAGGCAGCCGAATGTCCGCAATCGTCAGGACAAGGGCGAATTCTCGAGAAGATGGTTGAATTGCATGGAAGCAGAAAAGACGGCAGCGAGTTTCCATTGGAGCTTTCCGTCGCTTCTTGGAAGGGCGGAGAAGAGACCTTCTACAGCATTATCATCCGAGATGTAACTGAAGCCAAAGAAGCCCAGAAGCATGCCCGGATAACAGACCGGCTGGCTGCGGTTGGCCAACTTGCAGCCGGAATCGCTCATGACTTCAATAACATCATGGGCGCGATCATCTTGTATTGTGAAATCATGTTCGCGTCGAAGGGAATGTCAGAGGAAAATCGCGAAAGGCTGACAACCATCCATCAGCAGGCTCAACGGGCAGCATCGTTAACAGCGCAAATCCTTGATTTTAGCCGTCGATCGATATTTGAACAGCACCCCATGAACCTTGTGGTTTTTATGAATGAAACTAAGGATTTATTGGATCGAACCTTGCCAGAAAGCATTCAGGTGAATATGCGCTATGCTGATGAGGATTTTATAGTGAATGCTGATCCGAGCCGGTTGCAGCAGGTTATTATCAACTTGTCGCTCAATGCCCGCGATGCCATGCCGATGGGAGGAATATTAAGCTTTGAGATAAACCGGATGAATTTCGGGCCAGGCGAATCGATGCCCTTACAAGATATGCCGCCAGGGGAATGGGTTCGGGTTAGCGTGTCGGATAACGGAGAAGGAATCTCGGCTGATGCTCTGCCACATGTATTTGAACCTTTCTACACTACCAAATCGCCAGGCGAGGGTAGCGGGTTGGGATTATCGCAAGCGTCCGGCATTATCAAGCAGCATGATGGGTATATTGATATTGAGAGCAGCGTCGCTCCAGGCACGAATGTCATCCTTTATCTCCCATCGAGAGCTTCGGCACTGGCATCAGAGATCGAGAACAGGAAAGTGATGAAGGTAAAGGGCGATGGAGAAACCATCTTGGTTGTGGAAGACGACGAGATGATGCGGAAGGCGGTTTGTGAAATGCTTGAAGAACTGAACTACAACGTCTTAGCAGCAGAAGATGGCCATAAGGCGTTGGAAATTTTTAACCGTCAGAAAGCGAAAATTGATCTGGTTATTGCAGATCTTGTTATGCCCAAGATGGGAGGGGAAGAGCTCTATAAGATCATGCGGGAGAAATCTCCTGAGCT
>DAOVFE010000320.1 GCA_030673085.1 Anaerolineales bacterium
TCGAAATCCCTTACTTTAGCATCGTCGGGATGCAAGGATGGGTTCCCGGTATAAAAATCGGATGCGATATTTACCCCTTTCTGCATGCCGAAGGTGACTCCAGCGCTGGATGTCATGATTAAGGCGAGGATAAAAGCGTAAGTGAAGAACCCCGTAGCTTGCTGCGGGGTTCTTCACTCATAGAGTTATCAAGAGATTGCGCGAAGAGTGGAAGGAGGAGTGATGAACGACAGATTTCTATACACGCTGCGGAAGGCGCCACGATCGGAATTCTCGAACCAGGTCCTTCAAAAGTATGAAGGGCTTCAAAGTGATGAGAGGAAATCCGTGTCTTTCAATAGAGTAATTGCCTCAAGACGACTGGTTATTTTGGCGGCGGCTTTATTTTTGGCCTTCTCGGCCATTCTAATGTCGGTGCCGGCGACACGGGCGGCAGTCCTGAGAGGCATCCGTAATATCGGGGGCGTCCCTTTCCTCGAGACTGATTCCCCTCCACCTTTTGAAGACCCCTTCAAGCATCCATATATCAAGTCGATGATGCTGGATGAAGCCAAGACAACAGTCCCATTTGCTTTTGGTGTACCTACATGGGCACAGGAGGGTTTCGTACTGATGGATGACAATGTCACCGTTAATCTTGACCCCAGTCAAGTTGTACTTAAATGGCAGAACGAAAGCAAGGAAAGGATCGGCCTATCAGCTACCTACTACCCGGCCGGAAGCGATCCCATGCAGGTGGTTGGCTCGATGAGCATGAAAGAGGTTACCGTGAATGGGGAGCCGGCGGGCTTGGTGCAGGGAGCGTGGAATGACGATCAATGGGGAGCGGATTCCGGGCTGGTTCACCTCTATTGGAAAGTTGGTGACGTAGCATACATTCTGTTCTCGACCGAACGTGTGCTTGCGATTGACGATATGATCAAGATGGCAGAGTCCATTAAGTAATTAGGCATTCGCGCCTGACAAATAGGTTGTGATGCGCCCGAGTCAAATCCTGCAGCAATGATGCCGTTATGTCAGGCTGCAAAACGATACGAAAACGGTCGATCACGCAAAATGCAAGCGAGCGCTTCGATTCCGCCGCAGATCAGCGCGGCCGGCTGCGGGCAGTGTTGGGGCAATTTTCCATCTCTTGGATGTGTTGCTTCTAAGCCCGGAGCGTCTACCCACGGGGCAAGATAAGAAGCACTCCTATCCCTATTACGAGAAGCCCCATTATTCTTTGAAAAGAAAGTGGTATCGTCTCGACGCCGCCAATTCCATGAGCGTCAACAATTATTGAAAGCGCCAATTGCCCAAGAATTACGGTTGCAAGACCGGCTGCAATCCCCGCCCGTTGAAGGGAAAATGAGATGCCGGTAACTATGGCGATTCCAAGCAATCCCGATAGACAGATGAAACCGAACACATTGCCCGCGATCTTCCATGATCCTGGGCCATCTCGGAGGAAAAGAAAAAGAACAATCAATCCTGCAATGACGCCGCCAAGGAAATTAGTGAGTAAACTTATTTTAATATCACCGATGATGCTGCCTAAACGGCTTGTTATGGTTGATTGAATTCCTATCGCTATTCCTGTAAGCAGCGCCCCCACTGCGCCTATAATGATTGTAGTCTTCAATCTGAGCCTCCTATTTGTATGCTTTAGTAAATGACAAAATCCTCAGAATTCTTTTAGGGATGTCCTTTAGGGACATCCCCCATTACAGAATTCTGCCCCTACAGGCACGGATTTTGTCACTCGCCCAGGACTTCACGCCCTACTGGCCCTTAGGGACAGTCCATTCATCCCCTAAGTAAGCTTAGGGACCTCAGCTTGCTGAGGGGCATTCTTATTCAGCCAGTAAAGTGGAAGTGATGCCGTCTTTAACTTTTATCCGGATGCTACGCTTGTAATAATAGAAAAATTCGGCGGCTGATATATATGCTTTTTGACTGAGCACAGTTCTGCGGAACTAATCAGAGCATTTCGATATTTCTGTGGGAAATCGGGCGGAAGCTTTATTTCAATAGTAATCTTATCCAGCATTTTAGTATCAGCGTTTTTCTCCATTCTCTGAATCAATCTTATCTTTTCTGTCGGGATATTGCGACGCTGGCAAAATTCTAGGACATAGATACCCGCGCAAGTTGCTATGGAAGCCAAAAAAAGATCAAAGGGCGCCGGCGCCAATGCTTCGCCCCGGTTGTGAATCGATTGATCTGTTTGAATCATAAATCCCTTATATTGAGCGTCTACCCTCTTACCGCCCGGGAAAAGAATTTCCATTTCCTTCATATTTCCCTTCCTATAAGTACGTCGTATGGTGTAATGGACAATCTACATGCGGATTAATGATTCGCTTGCCGCGTTGGCGCCACATAATCCAAAACTGAGATGAGCCACGCTCGGCTCATCAAGATAGTATTTGGAATTTATGTAAACGCCGGGCATGGGAAGCGGCTCATCATCCGGCTTTAATAAGAAGATTGTATCTGATGCGGGTGAAAGGAAGCAAGTCGCAGCCTTGAAAACAGGCGCAGCATCGAGCACAACCGCTTGTTATGAAGAACCCTTCTCCCCATATTGTTTGTGCGGCATAACTCGGTTGAATTCTGTGCGCTCGCTCACAACTGTAAGGCGTGATTGAGACGCTTTAAGGGGTGCGAAATATTCCTTCTAAAGGCACTACGATGAGTTTGTCATCATTGTCGTTCAGTCTGTTGATAACAGCAATGCATTTTCCCCTGAAGACCTCTAACGGCTCAAAGACC